>JAUWQP010000049.1 GCA_030611015.1 Chloroflexota bacterium
CGTTTCCTGAAACTTCATAGGCCAGCCCATATCAGCCATCGTGCTGTCCCTTCATTAGCTGCGTCCAAACAGGATCGCCGGTAGCGGTATCCACATAGTGTGCCCCGCTTTCCACAGCAGCTTGCATTACGTTGGCGTTGAACTGGATCAAGATCAGGTTGATAATGACATCCGCGCCCCTGCCATCGTTCTTTATATCCTCAACCTTTCCCGCGTCCAACTTCACACCAGTGACCTTATCGCTCCTTATTTTGTTCTTGGCCTTATTAGCTAAATCCATGTCTATATCGCCCAAAACTACCTCTGATACATCCTTGCCTCTGGCCAGAATTGAGGCACAGGGGTCACCCTGCCCCCAGCCCCTATTAATAACACCTTTTTCACACTTGTCTCCCCTTTTTCTGAAATCTCGTCTTAACTCTTCCTCAAGAACTCTGCTTCGGCTCCGAGGCATCTGGGATATTTGCTTTTCACGAATATCCACACCATCTCAGGATAGTTAAAGCTATCATCTTGGTCGCTTTTATCAACTGCCCGATATCAGCAAATTCATCCGCTTTATGAGCTGTACTAATATCAACCCCTATGGAAATGGTGGGAATCTTGGAATAGTTTATCAGATGGATGGCATCAGTCAGGCTATCCATTCCCGTTAATTTGGGCTCAATGCCCAGTTCCCTTGACGCCTCTATGGCAGCCTTGATTATCGGCTCATTCTCATCAATTTCTGCCCCATACATCCAGCCGCTGCTTTCAATTTTCGGCGGATGTTCCTTCATCCAGGAGTCAGTCGCTGCCACGCTCATTATTTTCTCTTCTATCTCCTTGCCCGGGTTCACCGTGCCGGGTATAAAAGGCGCATTGAATGCTATTTCCACTTTCTCTGGATATGTAACAGCCCATTCTCCTCCCCTTATAACGGTGGGCATCACCATATCGGGATTCAAAAGCTTATGTTGCTTATCTGGCCTAGTTCTCCATTCCTCGGTCAATTCCTCGAAAGCTTGTATCATTTTCACCGATTTTGAAATTGCATTCACCGCTCCTCCCACACTCCAATGAGGCTGCACACCCTCATCAGCATGACCAGCTCTGCCAAACACCGTTAATTTGCCACCCGCATTCCCCCGCATAGCTATAAGTACATCCAGGTCGGTGGGCTCAGGAATTATGGCTGCATCAGCTTTATATCCTTTCTGACAACAGGCCAGGGTGCCCATGCAGCTCATTTCTTCTTCCGGTACAGTCTGCACAGTTATATCTCCATCTAATTTGATGCCCGCCTTCTGAATCAACTTAACCGCCTCAATCATAGTGGCAATGCCTCCCTTCATATCACATGCTCCCCGCCCAAAGATCTTATTATCTTCTATTTCCCCTTTGAAGGGGTCATGGCTCCAGTTTTCTATCACGCCCACAGGCACGACATCATAATGCCCGTTCAGAATCAGGGATTTTCCTTTTCCCTGACCCTTGAGTTCTCCCACAACAACAGGCATATTGCTGAGATCTCTTTCTGGTTCAACTCCTGAGCCAGGAAAGTTTTCCAGTGTGGAAGAATCGATTTCCCACATGTCCAGTGTGAACCCCATTTCTTCCAGCGTTTTATAAACAAATTCCTGAAGCTTTTTATAGTCGTCACCCTCCGCTTTGCCCCCGCTCGCCGGGGTGACGGTCTTAAAACTTATCAGTTTTCTCAAATATTCGATAAGCTTCTCTTTATTCTCGTCTATTAACTGAAGAACTTTCCTCTCTTTTTCAGATAACATTCAAATCCTCCTTTCTCAGATTTGATTTGTATTCAGCTTAACATTTTCCCCGTGAGCACTTTAAAGTGCTCATCCAACCAAGCCGTACCACTAATATCCATCGCAAATACCAGCTGCTTCACAACTTTTCTACTTACTAACCCTCTCTTTCCTTGTCCCTCTGCGGAGGACAATGTTTATGTACTCACCTCGGAATAATCGGCAAGGTGATGTGCGAAGGATGCTGCCTGTCATGGTAGATTGTTTGAGTGGCTTTCATGGTTTCAGCATCCATTCCGAATTCATGCCCTGTGTTCGGGTTTCTATCCCACCTGTTGAAGTTGCTGCTGGATATCTCCACTCTTATGCTGTGTCCCTGTTTAACAACATAGCTGGTTGCTCTCAGGTCAATCGTATATTCGTATATTTTGCCCGGCTCGATGAGAGATGCCTCGCTGTCGGAGTTGCGATACCTGGCACGCACTATGCCTTCCTGTATCATATGAGTATAGCCGTCAGGGAAGACGTCAACCAGCACGGCTGTGAAATCAGTGTCCCGTGCCGATGATGCGGCAAAGAGCGTGACAGTTATCGGCCCTGTTATTTCCAGGTCTTTCTCCAGCCTGGGCGTGGTGTAAACAAGCACGTCTGCTCGCTGCTCTACGGAAGCCCTGTCCTTCAGTGTCTGTGCCAGAGACCATAGTTCCATTTCCAGCGATATTGTAATCGGGTCGTTCGGATCGTACACATAGCTGTCGGTGGGTTCATCGCCAGGTTCCTCGCGATTGAGCAAGCCGTCTCCATGGAGGGTGTTGACACCCCCGCCGCTGTGGAAGTAATATCTGGTGTACTTCACCCTGGCCGGAGGCCACTCATCTTCGTATCTCCACTTGTTGTCGCCTATGGTAAATATCTCCACCCCGGGTGTTCGGTCAAAACCGTTATCCGCTCCTTTCAGCCAGTAATCAAAGAAGCGCTGCAGTCTATCGTATGTCCAGGCTTCCTTGCCTATATCTATTCTGCCGATTCTATGAGTCTCCGCAGGAGTAAGTTCATGGTCGGTGGGTGGCAGCAATAGCCACTGGTTTTTCCTGGCTTCCATGCTGTCGCTGTTTTCTTGCACTCCACGCCAACTAGAGATAGTGCCAGGTAACAAAACATCATACCAGCCGCACCAGTGATAGACCGGTATCTTCACCCGGTTGTATTTCTGACAGACGTTGATGGCATTTATGGGCTCCCAGAAAGCATCTCTCGAGGGATGTCTGATCCAATCCTTGTAATAATCACACCTGACCCCGGCATCATCATCCATAGATATTAAGGGAAGATGCCAGTAATCCAGCCTGAGGGGGTTGTTCACCTTCCTGGCATTCATCTCATATGCCCAGGTACCCATTGTCTGCAGACACAAGGTGCCTCTATCATATCCTACCGCATATGTATCTGGGAATGTTTCGCCGGGGGCGATGCATTTAAGGTTAGGATGATTTAACCATGCCACAGCCCATTGGGTGTACCCATAATAGGATTCGCCGGTCATGCCGATATTGCCATCGCACCATGATTGACCGGCAATCCAGTCCAGAGTATCGTACCCGTCAGCGCCTTCATTGACAAAAGGCTCGAACTTGCCCTGTGAAGCATATTTTCCCCTCACATCCTGCACAACACACACATACCCCTTCCGGGCAAAGTATTTGCCGTATGCCGGC
The DNA here is from genome assembly GCA_030611015.1 of Chloroflexota bacterium. Lineage (GTDB taxonomy): Bacteria > Chloroflexota > Dehalococcoidia > GIF9 > AB-539-J10 > RBG-13-51-36. The sequence continues at coordinate 3,464 of JAUWQP010000049.1, forward strand.
ATAACACAGTAAGGCTCGTCTTTACCATAAGGCAGCCGTATCAGTATGACGGGGAACCTGCCATCGGTATCAGGCTTATAGATGTTGGCATAGAGCTTAATCCCATCACGCATGGGCACCGCCACGTTCTTTTTTACTCTTACCCTGGTATATACGTCGGGCGTATCGGTTGGTAGAGACATAAACGGTAAGCGAAAGTACTTGACAAAAAAGTCCTCATGCAACTTGGTTATAGTCCACAACAAGTCAGCCCACAAACACTGACCCAACGATTTGCTCATCTTTATACTCCTTTCTGAATTTTTACCTTTCAGCTAAATCAACAAGGAGATGCACTAAGTTGTTTTTCGCTATAGTCCTCCGCATAATTTCGTATAAAGCATCCACCCTCGAAGGAATAGAGAGCTATGATTTGGCAAGCTCGACCTCAGAGCCTAGGGCGACCAAGGAATCTAGAAGCCCTTCTCTTTCGTTTCACCCAAGATCAGAGTAACAATTTAAGTGGCAATTTAATGGCATCACTGGTTTAGTTTTCCAAAACCTCTACCTCATAGCATTATTGTATCATCCCCCGCATGGCTTCACAAAATCAGCGAGTAAAATTTTACCTGCCTTTTAAGGCGTGGGGACTGATTCCTACTGATTTAGAGCCTCGACAAGTCGGGACAAAGAGAGAGCTTTTTGTAGCTCGGGTAGGAATTTCAATGGCTGATTTTAGAGTTCGCCGTTTCCTGTTATCACTACCTCTTCCACACTTTGTTCTGCCTTTTTATAGAATCTTCTTTTAACTTTTCCTCAAGACTTCTGCTTCGTCTCTCTGCACAATCTGACATATTTCCTTTTCCACATCTTCAGGGATAGGTTTCGGTTTATGAGTAGCTAATATTGCTCTAACCCTTTCCTTAGCCACTTTATCCATTGACATGGAACCCATCTTCTGCCAAGTTGCATAGGTATTTTTGTCACTAATCTCAGGCAACCAAATCTCTGTTTTATAATGCTTTAAAGTATGTTTTTGTCCCGAAAAGATGCCGCCAGGACCAACTTAGCGAATGACATCTACTGCCAAATTGTCATTATTTACTTCGAGTCCACGGCATGCTCTCGTAACTGCGCTTGCGATTTCGTTATCAATGACCAGAGCCTCGGCGCACATAGTATTTGCCGAGTCTATCGCTCCCAGACCATCAACAATGTCCACGCCTCTTGCTAATAGAAGCGTCGTAAGGGTCATAGCTTTTTCAAAACCAGCTTGCATATCCGGAGTCTTGGAATCAGAGTTTCCACCGGCTAACATACATGGAAGCTGATAATAACGAGTCAATTCAGCCAAAGTCATATGTATCACACTACGTTCAGGTGCGCCTATCATGCATACACCTGTCCTGGGATTTGCGACTGTAGATGCAGCTCCGTATATTACAGGTGCTCCAGGACTGGCAAATTGGAGTATAACTAAGTTTCCTAAATTCTCGGCATTGGTAATAACTACCGTTCCTAACAGTGTAACCGGACTTGTCTCACCTGCTAAAGGCATAGTCAGAGAGACAACAGGGATACCAGCCCTGGCAAATTCTATAGAGGCTTCCATTGATCCCTTATCATAGCTAAGAGGAGAAATAGGAGACTGAATTGCTGAAATAATAGGTCTTTTCCTGAGCTCTTCTTTCCCGCCAACAATGGCAGCCGCGATTTCAATTTCATATTGAGCTTCCCGGGCATCAAACGCTTCAGGCTCGATATGCTTGCCTGTATTTCTCAGGGCAGTAGCAAGTTCGATTAACCCTCGCATAGGCGCTGGTACATCATTAGCGACCACCGACATCCAGCTAAGATGAAGATTCTCGAGATAATCTACCACTTATATTCAACGAGCAAGGTCTTCACTCGTAGATAGTCTACGCTCACCACTTTCCCAGTCCGTTATGCAAGATGCAAATCCGCTCGTTGTAAAATGTGGCTCTTTTTTATCCAATGTAAAGTCATACTTTGGGTCTCTGGCACAAAATTTTATAGTTTTAGGAGCTCTTCTCAGTGCTTCCTCAACTAAACGTCCAGGTATACTAACATGGTTTCTATCATAGTCAACATTCGCTCCAGCTTCCTTCAAAATATCGAGGGCTTCTTTGCTCACAATTTTAACGCCAGTATTTTTCAATACTGCCAATGTGGCGTTATGGATATCTTCTATTTCATCTCTTGACAAGAAACTTATCCCAGGTTTGCTCATCTTCCCTCAACCCTCCTTAGTCTTCTCTCTGGTTCTATATTAACCTATCCAGAGCAGCGGCTAAATTAATCTTCCCTGTGGCACCTCTAGTTTAATACCCCCCTAGTTTTACACAAACAAAGATTTGCAGGGAAGACGCCCCTTCTGTAAAGTGTCTCCCCAACAGCTATACCAGTTGGCTAAAAGAATTGCCCTTACTTCCCACCTAGCAGTTTCATCGCCTTCTCTGCTGCATCGGCTGCATCTACTCCATAGGCATCAGCTCCAATCCTATCAGCCCACCTCTGGGTAGCAGGAGCCCCTCCAACCATTACCTTGAACCTGTCGCGTAAACCAGCCTTCTTAAGTTCCTCTATTAGCGTCTTCTGCCCACTCATAGTCGTAGTTAATAAAGCACTCATCCCTATTATATCGGCATCTACCTCTTGAGCTTTGTCAATGAATTTCTGCGTCTCTACATCTCGGCCAACATCATAAACCTCAAATCCATTGGCTTGCAGAAATGAGACCACCATGCTTTTCCCGATATCGTGAATATCCCCCTGGGCTGTCCCCATCACTACCTTCCCTCTCTTTTGCGCACCTTGGGGCAGTGAGGCGCTAAGTATATCTGTAGCCACCTTCATGGCTTCAGCCGATAGTATTAGCTCAGGCAAAAATAGCTCCCCCCTCCCGAAGAGATCACCTACTTTAGCTATGCCAACGCTGAATCCTTCGTCAATTACCTCTAAGGGGTCCATCCCGGCAGCAATAGCACTCTTCGCTAGCTCCTCAGCCTTGGCTTTATCCGCATCAATAATGGACTTCGCAGCTTCCTTTATAAGTTGCTCTTTCTCCATAATTTGACCTCCTTTTTTTATGCTCTTATTTCCTACTTAATCCTATCCTTAAACTGGTTCACACAGTTGATTTCTATGCCCAACAGCTCCGCTATGCGAAATTTAGCATCGATGCCTTTAGCTACGCGGGGAAGTGCATTTACCCTACCAATATCTAAGTCCTCCCTTACCTCGCTCATCACGACCGGATCTGCGAGGTCAGATACAGAAACTTTTAATTTACTGGCTACATATTCTTTAGCTTCTTTGATTTTCATACTTCGGGACATTTGCATGCGAGCTACCAGATCTCCAGCAGTGCGCATTCCGCCCATACCCGAAGCGATGCTATGAGCAATATGCATCCCCAGCGGGTCTCCCACTCCTATCTACAAACCATCCAACCTACCTATTTCCACCATGGCTTTAGAAGCTCTAGACACCGAATCCACAGGAGGAGTCTCTGTTACAGGAATTCCTCCCACTCCCATGCCTACATTAGCGTGGATGGGTATGTGTGCATTTTCAACACAAGCCTTTGTGAAAGTAACTGCTCGAGCCGTATTCCATGCACATGATTTATCTGTATTGGTATTGACAGCCGGGCCAAAAATAGTAACTCCAGCTTTCTCTGCTAATTCAACCTGCTTATGAGAATATAGACCTGCGAGATTCACTCCATCGTAAGTTAGCTCTCCATGCATCCCTAAAATGAATTCCCCTGACATCCCCATTTCGATACACATCTGAGGATACTTCTTCTTTAATATCTCAACGGCGCGCAAAGTAGCTAAAAAATCTGCATCCCCTGCTGCAGCTGTAGTATCAAAATTAATGCCATCTGCTCCGGATTCATACATTAGACTACCTACATAAACCATGTCTTTAACAGCATGTTCTACCATTTCCTCTTGAGCTGCTCTGGCCTCAGCTATTTTACCCTGAGGTAACAACTCCATGGGATTGGAACAGGGGCCATCTGGTTGGGTATATAAGCCTAAATTAGGCATAGCTCCATAAAACAAAGGAGGGATTGTTACCAGCAAAGCTTGTTCAAATACAGGTTGCTCGATCCACATGATATTCTTTGCCGGTTTATAGCTATAATCCATGTGGCCCATCTCCATTGTATCAGCACCTAACATTCTTTCATAAATTTGCAATGATTGGAGCTTACTTACCGATACATTTACCCGGTTAAATTTAGTAGTGCCACTGTCGTAACTAAGAATTACCTCTTTCCCCCTCTCCACACCCACACTTTTGTCAGGGCACTTATAGAGCTCCAACAAGCGTCGCAAGTCATCTTCAGAAAGGGGGAGAATCTTTGCTCTCTCCGCAGCATGCCGACTGCCTTCTTCCAAGTCTCGTCTTAACTCGCTCTCACTCAGCTCAGTTACAGAGCCATCTCCCATTCTGGTATAAATTTTCTGCACTCATTACCTCCTTTTCTAAATTTTTATTATTAAGCGCTTTATCCCCCAGCGTAAAGTTCTTTCAATTGAATTCTACCTCCTTCCTATTAATTAGGCTGTTTAATTTTGTTCTAACTTCAGACCCAGATTTGCCCTGGCTATTCCAGAAATGCTTCACCTCCAAATTTCGCAGTGCGACTCTTCAGAGCCTGTCCCAGCTCCATATCGAGTACGGGGTAAACTGCAGCCGGGATGCAGCACGATGCTACTTCGTATTAAATACGAAGTTCACACTACATTTTTAAACAGCCTAATTATATATCACCTGAGTTGAGCACCATAGTGTCGCCTAAAAGAAGTCGAAGAGAATTTTTCCAGCTTCCAGTTTGGTATGCGACACTCTCTACATTCAGTAGAAATCCATTTATTGCGAAGCCATCGCACTGCTCGGCTTCTCTTGGAATTCCGTATAGTAATCCTGCGGTTACAATGGGTGATTATCTCGGCATAAGCCCCTGTTACTACAAAGGATTTAACCCCGTGAAGAACACCGTTGCGTGATGGCCATAACTTTATTTTCCGAATAAGTGCAAAAAGGTCCACCTGCTTGCGATAATACTTTTTATGAACTCTTTTTGTTTTCGTCATCTTATTTAACAGCCATAGCAAGCATTGTAGCTACACCGATTTGTAAAGGGTCGTGCACTAGACGCTCCTTTACCATAGAATAAGCCTCATTGCTTAAGCCGAGAGGAATACCACAAGCGGCAATTACAGTATCTGGCTTAATATGCTCTGCTTGGATGATCTCCGCGGCGGGGGAAGCATCAAGTAGAATTGCATATCGTGGCAAAGCCTCTGCCAGGTTTTCTTCCTTAACCGTTTCATATTCTCTCACCAAGATTTCAGCTTTAGTCTGATCGATATCAAACAATGCTACTTCGGCACCAAGTCTCTTAAGGGCACAGACAGCACTTCTCCCCACTCGACCTGCCCCTATCACCAACACTCTACGCGCACGTAATTCTCCCGCCAGACATTCCAGAGCAGCAACATAACCTCTGCCTGTAGCTTCAGCATTATCCACTACTAGCCCACGAGATAAATTTATAGCAATAAAACAGTTGTCATCGGCTAAAAAAATAATCTTTGCTCCCCTTGTAATTCCTTCCGCCAGCCCGGCAACATCATAGTCATGCGTAACGAAAGACGTAAAACCAATATAGCTAACAATACTTTGCACGGCCTGGGCAAAGTATTCAATAATGCCCTTACCCGCAGTAATTGGAACCACTGCCACGGGTGTGGAATTGCTAGCTTCAACTACTTCTTTTTCTGTAGCACCAGCAGCATGGCTGGCAATCCCCCTGAGAGTACAACCTGTTTTGCCTAATAATTCCCTATTGTAATTATCAAGCCCCTTATCTATGTCTATTAGAAGTTCACTGGATAAACGCATCCTTCTTCTACCTTCTTAGCACTCGCAACCTAACTACAATTTGGTATCGGATCACTACAGACCGATAATCCAAAGTAATCTCTAATATCTTCGATGACCAGGCAACGCCTGTTCCAAGCTTCCACGCGGCTATCTCCTGTGATTATCAAAGTAGCTACCCACGGTAAACGCCCGGGCGCAAAATCGGTCAAGGCCTCATCAGCGCCAAAGAAATGCTCGCAAAGCTTAAGAGGGTGAGCATTAGCCATAATGTGTTCGCCTGATACTTCCAAAATCCCCGGGGACACCTTTATATGCTCATAAACCACCCCTCTCTCATATTTAACATCGGGTATTGTGGGAATAACGCCTTTAACAAATACATCGTATAAAAGTTCTAACATATTTATACCTGTTGACTGATTAACCACCGTGGGTGTCTGGCTTGGTAGCCGAGCATCTATTTCCAAAACCTTCAGAGTGCCCTTATGAGAAATCACCTCTACATCCATAATGCCATTCAGATTAAGAGCATCTGCAATTGTTATAGCAATTTCTTTGAATTTTTTATTCATCGTGGACGACAGGCCCGCAGGAGCCAGCACCCTCTTACAATCATACTGGCTATCCACTACAATTTCTGTAGATTGGAGGCTCACAAAATTATCTTTTACACCAATAACTTCGAGAGAATAAGAAGGGCCTGCTAAAAACTCCTGGATTACCCAGTTATTCGGTTCTCTTGTTACAAAAGCGGTAAGTTCTTCCATCTTATTTATCCTCCGTACCCCCCTGCTCCCGCTTGAATTGGACGGTTTGACAACAACAGGCAAAGCACATTTAGGCCAGGGCGTGGGTATTGGGACACCAAGTTTGGCAAATAGAAGAGCAGACTCCCTTTTAGAGGAAGAAATTGCATAGGCTGTAGCATCATAAGCCAGTGGTACACTCTCCCTGGCCGCTCTTTCGCTCAAATACTCCAAAGCAACAGGCTCTTCCAGAGCGGGTATAATCAAATCTGCCACTTTGATAGCTTTGGGTAAATCTAAAGCCTCGCTGGTTACATCTAACTGATAAAAGGCATCGCATAAGCCTGCAGCAGGCACCATAGAGTTTCTATCTACTAGAATCACTTCCCAGCCAGCTTTATGTGCCAGGTAAGTTGCCTCTACACCTTGCAACTTCCCCCCAACGATTACCACTCTCATTTCTGTATCCCATTACAAATCTCTTGTTTAACAAGCTCATCCTTCTCCCTATGAATCCAATGACCATAGTCCTCTACTGTTGCAGCTCTTAATCCAACTCCCTCTAATAGAGGCAACACACCTTTTACCGACCGATAACCACCGTCTATATCTAAAGAGGCTTGAGCCACGCCAGCTAACCCCATATGTGCTGGAATCAGGGAGGTAACCACATTCGCCCCAGCTTTCAGCCTTTCCTGCAAACCCTCCACACCATCTATATCCAATGAAGCAGGTATCAACCTATCAGGAAATAAAAGACGCAAGACAGCGATGATTATCATCTCATAAATACGAGGAGGCGATGGCCAACCACTCATAGGGCTGCCTCTTTGAGGGATAAAACTCATAACACGCATCTGATGAGCACCCAGATCCCGCATAGCCTGCATCGAGGCAGCAACATCTATCCGGGACTCGCCTACGCCGGCTAAAATGCCCTCTTCCACCAATAAGCCTAGCTCTCTAGCCAAATATTTTTCCTCAAGGCGAGAATCATAGCTCTGATTGGGGCGCAAACAACGAAATAGTTGCCTATTATGTGTTTCCTGATAACAAGCATACCAATCGATATCTATATCAGCTAAAGCAACTAAAACCTGTTTGGGAACTACCCCAGGAGAAACCATCACAGGCAGACCAGTTTCCGCCTTTACCCTTCCTATTAGCTCCACAAGCGATTTAAATCCGTTATCTTGCAGATAATAAAGTGGGTCTTCCCCCATAGTGAGATCAATTAGATGAACCCCAGACTCGGCTAGTCTCCGCGCTATCTCCATTATTTCGTTTTCAGTTTTTCGATGACGCTGGCACAACTTGTTAGGTGCCCGATAAATACAAAATGCGCACTGGTTCCGACAGTATGTGGAGAAGTATATGAAACCATAAAGGAATATTTTGTCGCCAAAGTACCTCTGCCTTAAGCTTCGCGCCACATGAAAAAGCTGATTTGTCTCCTCTTCTTCTTCCAGGCTAAGCAAAAAAATTGTCTCTTCTTTGGACAGACATCGTCGGTCATACGCTTTTTTGAGCACGTCTTCTAGCTTGAAAGAGAAAATTGTCTTTGCCATGATGTAAAGTATTTTATCATTTCCGACAAACTCTGTTTACCACTTCTCCATCCTCGTCACTTGCTAGTTTAAAAAGCACAATATAGACTTGAATTACACAAGGATTTAGCTTGTAAGCTGTGGGTAGTGCCAAGATATTGAGGTCCAGCCTCTATCGTTCTTTGGGGCTTCCTCTCCTCAATGCTATAATAGTTACTGAGTCTTCATGGATATCTTAGCAACGCTTAATCCCGCCCAGAGAGAAGCTGTGGAGGCCATCGCAGGGCCTGTACTTATCCTGGCTGGACCCGGCAGCGGCAAGACCAGAGTGATTACCCATCGAGTCGCTTATCTGGTTAAACACTGCGGCATTAGTCCCCATGACATCATGGCGGTTACCTTTACCAACAAAGCCGCTCGAGAAATGAAAGAGAGGTTAGAACAACTCCTGGGACAGGCAGTGGAAGCTTTGACCTTAGGTACCTTTCACGCCATTTGTGCTCGAATTCTCCGTCGTGAGGGCAAAGCCATCGGGCTTGATTCAAGCTTTGTCATCTACGATGAAGATGACCAGTCAAGCTTGATAAAACAAGCTCTGGAAGAACTGAATCTCGACCCCAAGCAATATGTTCCTCGGGCTCTACGCTCGGCTATCGGCGCTGCTAAGAGTCGCCTTATCGGCCCCGGAGACTATGCCCAACGGGTTAGCAGTTATTTCGAGGAGATAGTCCACAGAGTCTATCAGCGTTATCAAGAATTACTCAGCCAAGGTCGAGCGGTGGATTTCGACGACTTACTTATGAAGACGGTGCAGTTGTTCCAGGACCATCCTCAAATCCTGAAAAGCTACCAGTCAAAGTATGTTCACATTCTGGTTGACGAATTTCAGGACACCAACATCGTCCAGTACATGTTGATAAAGCAGCTGGCAGGAAAATACCGGAATCTGTGCGTGGTGGGCGACCCTGACCAATCTATTTATTCCTGGAGATTTGCTGATTTGCGTAATATCCTGAGCTTTGAGAAGGATTACCCCGAAGCCAAAGTGGTGTTTTTGGAGCAGAATTATCGCTCCACCAAGACAATCTTAGAGGTAGCCTCAGACGTCATCTCGGCTAATGTGCAGCGCAAGCCTAAAAAGCTATGGACGGGAAACGAAGACGGAAACTCGGTAACCGTTATCGAAAGCTATGATGCCGAGGAAGAAGCTCAATCCGTGGTCAACGAAATCGAGAAGCTCATCGGCCAAGAGCAAATATCCCTCAAAGATTGCGCCGTCATGTATCGGGTTAATGCTCAATCACGAACCTTAGAGGAAACTTTCCTGAGGTATGGTGTGCCTTATAGGCTTGTTGGTGGCACGCGTTTTTACCAGCGGAGAGAGGTTAAGGATATTATTGCCTACCTCAAGGTTATCCATAATCCACAGGACAATGTCAGCCTGACTCGGATAATAAATGTTCCTGTAAGGGGCATCGGGCAGCGTACCCTAAGCCATCTTCAGGATTGGGCAAAGGCTCATGATGTCTCTCTCTTCGAGGCTCTGAAACAAATGAGTCACAATGACATTGCCGGCGAAGCGAAGCAATCTCTGTCCCCACGCATTGCCCAAGCTCTGGCTGGATTTGATGCTCTCATGGCTAATCTCACCGCGCGGAGCCCTGAGTTAAGCCTTTCTAATCTAGTGGGTGAGATACTAGAGCAAACTAGATATAGAGAATACATTCTGGACAAAGAGGGTGGAGAGGAGAAATGGGAGAACATAATGGAGCTGCGCAATGTTGCCGACGAATATGATGAGCTCGACCCAGAAGAGGCTTTAACCGCATTTTTGGAAAAAGTAAGCCTGGTATCGGATATAGATGAGCTGGATGAAAAAGCTGATGCTGTGACACTGATCACCTTGCATCAAGCTAAAGGATTGGAATTCCCCGCGGTTTTTATTGTTGGCCTGGAGGAAGGGATTCTCCCACACAGGAAATCTTTCGACGACCCTGAACAAATGGAAGAAGAGCGTCGTCTTTGCTACGTGGGAATAACCAGAGCCAAGAAGCGACTCTACCTGTTACGCAGTTACCGTCGGAGCTTATTTGGCGGCAGCACGGCAAACCCACCGTCGCGCTTTCTCCAGGACATCTCACCCCACCTGATAAGACCAAGAGGTCTGTGGGAAGAGAGCCCGACTCCTGTAGCTAGTCTCGATTTTAATCGGGATTCCCAGCCTTCACCTCAGCCTCTCAACACTCTGACATTAAAGATCGGTGACCATGTCTGCCACAACAAATTTGGCCCCGGCATAGTAATGAATTGCAATCCGACAAGGGATGACCAGGAGTTGACCGTAGCTTTTGAAGAGGTGGGGGTTAAGAAGCTCCTGGCCAGCCTGGCACCCCTGGAAAAAATCGAGAAAGATTCCGATTCTTCCTCATAAACTATGATCTAGTTCAGATAGATGGGTGACACATACATGGGTCATGAAAGGACGTTATAATGGCTGTGCTATGAACGTTTATTACTCAATGCCAGGATATAAACGCCTGGCAAACATCCCCAGGTTATCAAAGGAAGCCGCAC
>JAUWQP010000052.1 GCA_030611015.1 Chloroflexota bacterium
GATAATATCGATTCCAATGCTTTTTCAGACATTCCCTTTAGCTGTTTGAGGCTGACCCGTATTGCCCCTTTTTCCACTGTATAGTGTTCGGAGGACTTGTTTATATCGGGTGGCAAGACTTCGACTCCAAACCTCTTGGCTTCAGCTACAAGGACATAAGATGGATAATAACCCATAGGTTGATTGGACAATACTGCTGCCAGGAATTCAGCAGGATAATGACTCTTCAACCAGAGCGTTTGATAAGCAGTAATAGCGTAAGCACAAGCATGCCCCTTACAGAATCCATAAGCAGCAAAAGCAGCCAGTTGCTCAAATACCTTTTCAGCTATATTTTTGCCGATACCATCCCCAACAGCACGAGAAATAAAGGAGTCTCTCATTTTCTCCATTTCCTGTTCAGTGCGTTCATGAGTCATGGCCCGTCTGAAACCATCAGCTTCAGCGTAACTCATTCCGGCTAAATCGTGAGCAACCTTGAGGACTTGCTCTTGATAGAGGATTACTCCTAAAGTCTCACCGAGAGCGTTTTTCAGCTTAGGGTGGAGATACTTCACAGGTTCTTGGCCGTGTCTTCTGGGCAAGTAGTCTTTATCCATATTGGACTTGAGCGGACCGGGACGGACAAGGGATATAGACACGATGATGTCTTCAAAGCTATCTGGCAGAAGTCTGCCTGCCATTTCTCTTTGTGCCGGTGATTCAAGCTGAAATGTCCCGATAGTCTTTCCGTCTCTGAGTTTGCCGAAAGCCGCGGGATCGTTTCTCGGTATCTTCTCTATGTCAATATCAATTCCACGACTCTGCTTGATGTTGCTCAGTGTATCCTCAATGACGGTCAGAGTAGGGAGTGATAACAAATCCAGTTTCACAATCCCCAACCTCTCGATGTCATCTTTATCATACTGGCTGATAATATCCCCTCCGCCAGACCATTCAAGTGGGACTAAATCAGACAGCCTTCCATTACCGATAAGCAATCCTCCCAGGTGGACGGATAGATGCTTGGGGAATCCGTCTATAGCAGTGCATAGCTTAAAGAAGTCAGCGAGCTCTTTTTTCTTATAGACAGTGCTGTGCTTTAGCTCAGGAAGCGTATCGGCATATTCCATAAGCCTGGAAGCAGATAACCAGTGAATACCATTGCAAGCCTCTTCAATTATCGCTTTCGGTATTTGTAGAGCTTTGCCGATGTCACGGATTGCACCTCTAGCCATATAGGTATTTATCGTTCCTACGCAGGCAACATTCTCAGCGCCATACTTCCGGTAGATGTAGTCTCTCACCTCATCCCTTCGTCTTCTGTCAACATCCAAATCGATGTCGGGAGGTTCATGCCTTAAAGGATGCATGAAACGTTCAAAGAGCAGGTTATATTCAACAGGGTCAACATTGCTGATATCGAGTGCGTAGACAACCAGGCTATCTACGGCACTTCCCCGTGCCTGACATCTTATATCTCTACTTTTCGCCCAGCGGACTATATCCCAGACCACCAGGAAGTAGCTGCAAAATCCAAGTTTATTAATAGTATCAAGCTCGTGCTCAAGGCGGTTCTTTATTGAATCGGATAGCAAACCATATTTTCTTCCGGCTCCCGCAAAAGCTATTTTCCTGAGATAACCGTAATCAGACTCACCCTCTGGAATATCAAACTTAGGGAAGCGAGGCTTCCCCAGCTCCAACTCTAGATTACACCTTGAAGCAATCTCCTCGGTATTCTTTATAGCTTCAGGCAGGTCTCTGAAGAGCTTCATCATTTTCTGCTGCGATTTCAGATACTGCTCTACAGTGCGATAACCCTCCAATTGAGAAGCTGGGGTGATCTGGTCGATAGCATTAAGTAGTTCTTTGATCCTGTATTCTTTGATTTCAGCGTAATGGACATTATTGGTAGCTACTATCGGTAGATTATCTTCCTGAGCAAATGAAGCAAGCCGGTAGCTGTCAGAAATCCCCTCTCTTGAAGGATAGCGGATAAGCTCTATGAAAAAGTCTTTACCAAAGACCTCTCTATAAAAGCACGTTGCCTCTTCGGCTTTATCACTCTTACCTTCAGCGACGAGGGCAGGTATTTCACCCTTACTGCAGCCACTCAGAGCCATCAGTCCGCTACTATGATTCCGCAGCATTTCTCTGGTTGCTTCTGGTTTCCTATCTCGATTCGACAGGTGAGCTTGCGTTATTAATCGACAGAGGTTTGAGTATCCGTCAGCATTCTTACAAAGTAGCGTTAAATGATGCCCGCCAGCCAAATCAACCTCAGCACCTATTATCGGTTTGATTCCTGCTGCTTTGGCTTTGCTATAGAAACGAATGGCACCAGTCAACCGGTTATGGTCCGTTAGAGCTAAGGCAGGCATTCTCAGGGAAACAGCTTTATACAGTAGCTCATCCAGAGACGAAGCTCCGTCAAGAAAGCTATATTGAGAGTGGACGTGAAGATGAATGAAACCCATGACCATCACCTCAATCAAGGACTCTGGAGAGAAACCACTGTCCCCCAAGCTTATAAAGCTCATACGTCCCGGTGCTTGAGTTCTGTGCATTCACGCGGATGAAAAGACGTATCGATTTACCATTCCACCATTCGGAAGGTTCTCTCCACCAACCAATAACATCAAGGACTCTATAGAGACGCTTCCTCCAAATAAAGGCAGTTATTATTGAATCGTTGTTCTTATAAACTTTAACTGGTTCACCAATAAGCCTGGACATGGTATTGACCCCAAAACGGGAAAGGGGATAAAATTGTAACAGAACATCTGTGCTATTGTCAAGAGGTTTTTTCAGAATTCCCAGTATATCTCAAAAATTAATCTGCTCGGAGATATGCTGGTATAATGAGGCTACGGGAATATAAAAGATGACCGATCAAGTGAAGATATACATAGGGACATCAGGATGGTCCTACCCCAAAGGTGAAGGCACGTGGACCGGATACTTCTACCCTACGGGCAAGATAAATGAGCTTGAATACTACAGCCAGTTCTTCAACACAGTAGAGATAAACAGCTCATTCTATAGACCACCGAATCCTGGCTACGTTTATAACTGGGTCCGGAGGGTTCCCAAGGACTTCCTGTTCACAGTTAAGCTCTGGCAGAAATTCACTCACCCGAAGATGTATAAGGAAGCTACGGGAGAGGAAGCGGCAATATCTTTGCAGGATGTCGATATATTTAAGCGAAGTATTGAGCCCCTATTGAAAAGCGATAAGCTTGGTGCTTTGCTGGCACAGTTCCCGCCCAGCTTCAGGAACGATAGCTTTGGGCAGCGAGTCATAACTGCGGTGAGCAGGTTGTTTGGACAGTACAGGCTGGCTGTTGAGCTAAGGCATAGAAGTTGGAGTGACGACCCCAATATCGCAAAGCTGCTCAAGGAAAATAATGTTGCCTGGGTCCAAATTGATGAGCCGAAGTTTAAGTCCTCAATCGCTCAGGAGCTTCCTGTAACCTCTGATATGGCGTACTTCCGCTTTCACGGTAGAAATGCGGAAACTTGGTGGACAGGAGATAGCGAAACCCGCTACAAATACCTGTATTCAGCTGAAGAAATAGAAGAACTGGCAGATAGGGTAAAGACAACAGCAGGTCAGACTAAATTGCTATTTGCTCTATTCAATAATCATTGGAGAGGGTATTCTCCTCGTAATGCTGTTGATATGATTAAGTGTCTGCAATTGCCATTTAAAGAGCTTCCTATGCAAGTTCGAATGGAAGAAGACGAAGCATCTGAAGTAGTAGAGCAGGGTGAATTTGACTGAATTGTGGGGATACAATATCAATCAGGCCTGTTAGAAATTGGGTATTATTACCCGGAAATAACACTCATCTTCTCCAGACGCCGATGGGCTATAGGATACTTGGCGTGCCTCTGAATTTTGATGGCACGAAACTGACTATTGCGTGGTTGCGGGCCCTTATTTAGACAGGTTGGTTAAGCATAAAAATGAATACAGACAAGTTCCAGTAAACGATGGTTGTGTAGAATCCCAGAGCTACCACCGCGATTGTATATACGAATCTGGGCTTGGTATTGTACTTAATCCATAGAAGTAACGTGGCCAGGAACGCAGCTGATATCTTTATAGCTAAAAACGACTCACCGCCCACTAAATGCGCCAGCAAAGGATTGGCTTCTAATCCGTATCCGCCCGTCACCAGAAACTGGCTTAACAGGCCGTCTGCAACTATAATGCCGAATAGGACGTAGAGAGTATACCTGACGGTCCGACTTTCAATACGAAGAAACCTAGGAACTTCCAATGCTTTCATGCGTGGAAATTATCACCCCCCTTCAAAACAAAAAACCGACCATTTTCAGATCGGTTTCACTATTAGCTCCCCACCACCAAAGTGACCATATACAGGCAGCGGTTCAATGCCTCCTATGTCGTCGGAACAATATTATGTTTTTAAGGTCTCGTCAGTATTAGCCGCTGAGAGGTTTGAAAATCCCTGGCGAGCACTTCATTGTATATCTCTGCATCTATGGCGGTCAAGATGCACTATTTTAACTTTTCTTATCAAATCCCACTTGTAATGTATGAAAATTTGTTGATATATCCGATGATTAAGTATCACTTTAATAGAAAGCTATCCAACAAGATAGCGTAGTGTTCAGCGGTAGGCAGCAGGGGCCTTAATTAACCTTTTCCGTTAGCCAGTTTAAGACTTTCCTCATTACGTCAGGACGGTTATCTCTGGTTACCAGGAGCGTTTCGACTTCGGGATGGCGTTTGATTTCGTCGGCAAAGGGATGGGGGTTGAGCATAATAGTGCCCAGAACCTTCTTGCCACTGTTTATGGCCTGCGTCACGGCTTCCCTGAACTGGGGCGACAGAAGCTCCATCTTACCAATCTCATCTATAACTATGACGTCATTTTCCTTCAGCGCCAGACGCAAAGCAGTCACGCCAACTCTGTCTAGAGCGTCTGTGTCCACACGGTATTTGCTGACCTGGTGGGGGCTGGAGATGCCGACGTGGGCTAATGTTGCCTCCTGCCCGTCAAGGGTGACAATCCTGAACCCCTGCCTTATTCCCCCGGTCCGTATCTCCTCGGTATAGAAGCCGCCCCCCTTGACTTTTGTCCCGGCCAGGGTTTCTTTGATGAGAGCGGTTTTACCTGTGCCCGGCTTACCAGTCAACAGGAGGACTCTTTTCATTGTTCCTTGGCCGGAGCCTGGGCTTTTCTCTTTTCCTTGAGCTGCTTTCGGCGCTGGCGGTGCTTCAAGGCAGCCACTTTCTTCTTCTTATTCATCTCTCCCGCGCTAAATCTGATTATTGAAATGATTTTATCATATAGAAGGCCGGTTTGAATCATCTGAAATCTAACGCAAAATCTTAAAATATAGCGCGGCTATCACTATTAAGGCTGGTCAAGAACTTTCTCCAGCCGGTGATGAAGTTACAGAGCTATTTCCATCTTGTCCCTTGAGGGGTGTCTTCAAGGGTTACTCCTAAATCGGCCAAGCCGCTCCTAATTTTATCGGCTAGCTGCCACTGCTGGTTTTGCCGCAAGTCCTCCCTGATAGATATCAGGAGACGGATAAATGCTTCTGCGTCGGGTGTGACTCGAGTCTTCTCCTTCAAAGTAAGACCTAGAATACCTGCTAGCTTGAGCAGGGTATGCTGCGCTCCAGTTATATTTACACCTTGTTCAGCGCCGCGGTTTATTTCCTTCGCCAGTTCGAAGAGAATTGCTATTGCCTGCGAAGTATTGAAGTCGTCGTCCATGGCTTCGATAAATTTTTGCTCGAAGGGCTGTGCATTGAGCATAGCCACTCCCTGGACCATATTAGCCCGATGGGTCACTGCCCAGCGCAATCTTTCTGCGCCCCTCTCGCTTGCTTCCAGAGCCTGTTCACTATAGGTAAGTGGACTTCTATAATGCGAGCTAAGGATAAAGAGGCGAATGGCATCAGAGCTGAAATGGTTTAGTGCGTCTTTAACACTTACTAAATTACCAATGGACTTACTCATTTTTTGCTTGTCCAGTTGCATGAGCCCATTATGCAGCCAGTATCGAGCAAAGGGAACCAGCCCGGTGAAACCTTCCGATTGTGTTATCTCGTTCTCATGGTGAGGAAAGATGAGGTCTTGTCCGCCACCATGGATATCCATGCTCTCGCCGAGGTACTTTAAGGCCATGGCACTGCACTCTATGTGCCAGCCAGGCCTGCCCCACCCCCAGGGGCTCTCCCAGAAAGGCTCACCAGGCTTTGATGTTTTCCATAAAGCGAAATCCAATGGATATTCCTTCTTTTCTTCATAGGTACTTGTTTGGGAAATCATGTCCGATAAGTTCCTGTGGCTCAACTTACCATAGTTGGGAAAATTCCTGACGCGGAAGTAAACACTCCCCTCAGACTCGTAAGCGTAACCCTTAGCTAGCAGACCCTGGATAATTTCGATGACTTTTGGTATTTCCGCAGTTGCCCGGGGATAGATATCAGCCCGCTCTACATTTAATGCATCCATATCGGCAAAATACTGGTCAACGTATTTATTAGCCAGTTCCAATGGCGGCATCCCCACCTGATTGGCACGCTCTATGATCTTATCGTCTATATCGGTAAAGTTTTGCACGTGCTTAACTTTATAGCCTTTAAATCTCAGATAACGCTTTATAACATCAAAGATTATGTAAGTCATGGCGTGCCCGATATGACTCTTGTCATAAGCGGTAATCCCGCAGCCATACATAGTTACCCCTTCGCCGCGGGGGTGGAAATCCTCTTTTTTTCCGGTTAGGGTATTAAATACTTTCATCTCTATCCTCCAGAGGATAATTGACACCTGACTCGGTCTTATTCAGTGAATCATATCTCAGGTCGTGATTTTTGGTTAAGTATAAACGTGGTTGATTTACTCGTAGCAATTTAGCCTCTTGTTTTTTAGTGATATTTCGATTCTCCCTGTCCTGTCTAATCTCATTAATGAGGCTATCCATAGATTTAGTTACAGATTCTTTCATATCTCCTATCTCATTAGAGAGATTATCAAGTGCTGTTTCTATCTTCTTGCCAAGTGCATTAATATCATCTTTAGTGGCAGTCATATCCCTTGAACCTCGTTTTAGCCAAATAGTAGCTAATATCACAGCTACAGCAACTAGCCCAAATCCCATGTAAATTAGCCAATTCATATTAAGCCAAACCCCCATAGCAATAGAGATGGCAGAGAAGGCAAGTAGTGTGGTAAAGATTCCCTAGCGGCTGGATGATAACGTGGTAGTACCTTCAATAAATGCCTTGAATTTAGAAACTTTATTGCCCATGTTACAAAGTATAACAAGGGTTGGTTGGGCTTGCCACGCCGCCAACCACGTTTATACTTAACCTTTTCGGTAGAGGGCTTAGACTTTACCTTCCTGGCATAGTATACTAATCCAAGCCATATTTGCTCCTGAGCGCCAAAGAAGAGGGAGAGAGGCTACAAAGGAAATCGAGATATTGTGTCGGAATGTCAATGTAATCACTTTGACAATGGCGCCGTGGGATTAAGCTGAGAGTATGAAAACCTTAGTTCAATGTGATTTCGACGGTACAATTACCGAAAAAGATGCCAGCTTCCTTCTCTTAGATGCTTTCGCCCAAGGAGATTGGCGACGATTGCTGCGAGAGTATAAAGAGCACAAGATATCTGTGGGGGAGTTCAATACCAGGGCTTTTGCTATGGTTAAAGCTGATAAAGCTACACTACTCGAGGCCCTGAAAGGCAAGGTTAAGGTACGAGCTGGGTTTCACAACCTGGTAAATTATTGCCTGAGAAAAGGCTTCAGATTTGCCATCGTAAGTAATGGTCTGGATTTTTACATAAATGCCATTCTGAAAGACCTGGGCCTGGAAAACATCGAACTGCATGCCGCGAAAACTGCCTTCCACCCCGAAGGGATGAAAGTTCAGTACATAGGACCTGATGGCAAGCGATTAGAGGATGGCTTTAAAGAGGCATATACAGAATTATTTCTGAAGCTAGGGTACAGGGTAATATATATGGGAAACGGCGACTCCGATATTGCTCCGGCGAGATATGCCCATCATGTTTTTGCCACAGGCGACCTGCTGACACATTGCCGGGGGAACAACCTTGATTATAAACCCTTTGAAAACTTCATTGATGTCGTCAGGTACCTGGAGCAGTTGTCATAATTCCAACTCTAAAGCAATTTCCTTCATGGCTTCGATCCCCAGACTGATGCACTCTTCCAGTCCCAGTCCGATTTCCTGGCACTGAGCCACTTGCTCTCGATTAACTCCAGCCGCAAAGCTTTTTTCGCGGAAGCGTTTCAATACTGATTTAGCGGTCAGTCCGCCTAGTTTATCAGGGCGAACCAGGGCAGCAGCAGTGATAAACCCGCTCAGGGGGTCAGCGCAAAAAAGGGCCTTATCTAATTTCGTTTCTCGGGGAACGCCGTGAGCTTCGTTATGACACAAAATAGCATGGGCCATGGTCCCATTGGCTCCAAGTTCCCTAGCTATATCAGCTCCCAATTTGCTATGGCAACTCATATCATCCTCAACCAGCTCTACATCGATGTCGTGGATGAGTCCGGTGATTCCCCACTCTTCTTCATCCTCTCCCAACTTCCTGGCTAAAGCCCGCATAATTGCCTCGGTGGCTAACATATGCTTGACCATATTCTTATCCTGGACATTGGTATGGATGGAGTCAAGAATTTTGTCCCTGTCGAACTTTGATGTCATGTCAATACCCCTTCCCGCTGCGTTAATAATATACCACGTAAATATTGTCCAGTGAAAGAGGCATCGTTTTGGACCAGTTCCTCAGGCGCGCCAGCATCTACAAGGTAGCCACCATCGTCCCCAGCTCCAGGACCAAGGTCAATAACCCAATCGGCGTTTTTGATTACATCCAGTTGGTGCTCAATGACAACTACTGTATTCCCATAATCCACCAAATGCTGTAGCACCTTCAGGAGACAAGCAATATCTGAGAAGGAAAGGCCGGTAGTTGGCTCATCCAGTATATAAAGTGTTTTGCCGGTGGAGCGGCGAGATAGCTCAGTAGATAATTTTACCCGCTGTGCTTCGCCCCCAGAAAGAGTCGGCGCCGGCTGCCCCAGGCAAATGTATCCCAAACCTACGTCCCGGAGGGTCTCCAGCTTGCTCTTAACTCTAGGAAAATGGTCAAAGAAAAACAAAGCTTCGTCCACCGTCATATCTAGAATTTCAGCGATGGTTTTCCCTTTAAAGTGGATCTCCAGCGCTTCACGGTTGTATCTTTTCCCTTTGCATTCCTCGCAGGGGACGGTGACATTGGGCAAAAATTGCATCTCAATCTGAACATAACCCGCCCCCTGACAGGCTTCGCACCTCCCCCCTTTTACGTTGAAGGAAAAACGCCCCTGAAGATAACCACGCATTCTAGCTTCAGGAACAGCAGCGAAAAGTGCTCGAATAGGTGTGAATGTTCCGGTATAAGTAGCTGGATTGCTTCGCGGGGTACGACCAATCGGTGATTGGTCAATATTAACCACCTTGTCAATGTGCTCAGTGCCAACGATCTCATCACATTCACCCGGTCTCTCTTTGGCTCGATAAAGGAGCCGAGCTAGCCTTTTATACAAGACTTCATTAATGAGAGAGCTTTTGCCGCTTCCGGAAACGCCAGTGACGCAAACAAACTTCCCCAAGGAGATATGGATGTCAATGTTTTTCAGGTTGTTCTCCCTGGCACCTTTGATTACCAATTCCTTTCTCGAGCCAGAGCGCCGCTCAGGTGGCAAGGGAATTTGCTTTGTCCCATTAAGGTACTGCCCCGTTACTGATTGAGGGCAATCCATTATGTCTTGAAGTCTGCCCGTGGCAACGATTTCTCCTCCATGTTTACCAGCCCCAGGCCCCATGTCAATAATGTGGTCAGCAGCTCTCATCATAGCTTCATCGTGCTCTACGATGATTATAGTATTATCCAGGTCTCTGAGACGTTTCAGCGTGGCTATAAGACGGGAGCTATCGGCAGGATGCAAACCGACTGTGGGCTCGTCACAAATATAAAGGACACCACTAAGCCCGCTGCCAATCTGGGTAGCCAGGCGAATTCTTTGCGCCTCACCACCGCTCAATGTCGCCGAAGGACGGGCCAAGGTTAAGTAGCTCAGACCTATATCTCTGAGAAAGCCCAACCGAGCATGAATCTCCTTGATAATTTGCCTGGCTATGGTAAGTTCCCGAGAACTGATTTTGTCGCCCAGTTGCTCTACCCAATTCAAAGCCTCCGTAACAGGCAAGACAGTAATATCCATAATATTTTTGCCCACGATAGTAACAGCTAAAGACTCTGGCTTCAGCCTCTTCCCCTGACAGGCAGGGCAGGGGTTGGATGACATATAGCGCTCAATATCCGCTCTGACACTATCAGAATCCGTCTCTTTATAGCGACGCTCAAGGTGTGGTATGACACCCTCAAAATTCGCGTAGTACTGGCGCATTCTGCCATAGCGGTCCTCATATGTGGCGAGAACTGTTTCGCCTCCGTCACCATAGAGAACCAGGCGCAATTGTTCTTCGGTTAAATCCTTTACTGAGGTGGACAGGGAAAACCCGTGGCGGCCACTCAGAGACTGCAGTATGCTGCTGTACCAGGTACTGAGCTGCCCATTTCTTGCCCAAGGCTGGATAGCTCCTTCAGCCAGGCTCAGTCTCTTGTCGGGGATGACTAAATTAGGGTCAATTTCCAATTTACAGCCCAGTCCTGTACAAGCAGGACAAGCTCCATAAGGGCTGTTAAAGCTAAATGTTCTGGGAGCAATTTCCCCCAGGCTTATGCCACAATAGACACAGGCAAAATGCTCCGAGAAAAGCGATTCCTCACCATCAAGGACTTTGACAAGCACCACTCCCAACCCCAGCTTTAGTGCTGTTTCAATGGAGTCAGCAAGCCGAGCAGCATTTCCATTCTTCTCTATTTGTAGTCTATCAACTACGACCTCTATGGTATGCTTTTTATTCTTATCTAACTGCACTGCCTCGGATAGGTCATAAATTTGCCCATCGACACGAATCCTGACGAACCCTGCCTTTTGCAAATCCTTGAATATCATTTGATGCTCCCCCTTGCGGTCCTTGACCAGCGGTGCCAGAATCATAATGCGGCTACCCTGAGGTATCTCTTGGACGGCATCAACAATTTGCTGCACCGTCTGACGCGAGATCGCCCTTCCGCATTGAGGGCAATGGGGATGCCCAATGCGAGCAAAAAGAAGCCGCAAATAGTCATAAATTTCAGTCATCGTGCCCACGATAGACCTCGGGTTATGAGGCGGTCCTTTCTGGTCAATGGATATAGCCGGGCTAAGCCCTTCAATATAATCAACGTCCGGTTTCACCATCTGCCCCAGGAATTGGCGGGCATAGGCAGAAAGGGACTCTACGTAACGGCGCTGCCCCTCGGCATATATGGTATCGAAAGCTAAAGAGCTTTTCCCTGAGCCAGAAACACCGGTGATAACCACCAGCTTGTTCCGGGGGATAACGACGTCTATGTCCTTAAGGTTATGTTCTCTGGCACCCTTAACAAATATGGCATCTGGCATGATGCTCTATTGTAACATCAATGCCGGATGCCCCTTAAAAGAAGGTTAACAGGGCTGTTTAGCAACTCGAATCGTATTGTGAGTCCTTCGCCGGTCGGACAAACAAGCTTATTTTCGGCAACAACTACGCTTGAGGCAGATCTAGAGGAAGAATAAAACCGTTTGCCGGCATTCGTGCACTATATCTGCGGTGGTCGCCAGCTGAGACTGCTTTTTTCGCACTGCCAGTCCCTACCTGTACGCCATAAATCTATTGACCTGTGAAACTTTGGCTGATAGACTTGTTATAAGAGAGGCAAATTTCTGGATTTCCGAAATCACTTGGAGGAAGATGCCTGTACCAACCAATGTAATGTCTCCATCTGCTGATACGGTGGGACATGCACTAAAGCAAGCCAGAACGGCTATGGGATTCACCCTAAAACAGGTGCCGGCGTCACCAACAACCCGCTTACTGGGGTATGGCAAAGAGGAAGAGCCGCCTGATATTGTCCCTCGCCAGTATAAATATCTTGCTTGCAAGGCGTACGAAATGAAACTAATCTCTTTCGAGAAGCTTGCCGAACTTTTGCGGAGGAACTACTACGAGCTCAGGGAAGAGTTCAAGCAGGGAAGTCAGGAAGGCGATGCATGAATGTCGCCTCTCAAAAGACCAGTCGTGCTTGACAACGCTGTAGTCTCAAGGTTATACAGTGCGGGTGTCCTGCACCGAGCCTTACAGGTTCGGCCAAAATCAAATTTCCGTGTTACTGAGCAGGTTGCTGAGGAGGCCAAGCAGTGGCGCACTGAAGGACAGAGATTGGCGAAGCTTTTGAGGGAGCTGGAAGCTGCAGGAATTCTCATGTTCGTCTCCGTTGATGAGTCCTCAGAAGTAGAGATATGGACATATGCCGGGCTGTTATTAGAGAATAGACTGGGTAGAGAGGAGTCTGCCTCAATTGCGCTTGCCTGTCATCGGGGATTTGACTGAGTAACGGATGATAGTGTTGCGGCAGATGTATGCAAGGCGATGAATCCCTCTGTGTCCATCCTCGGCACGGGAGTTTTGCTGAATATGGCCGTGCAGAATGGCATTATGACTCAGGATGAAGTCAATGCCATTCAAGCTAAGATACGCCGGGCAGGCAAGGCATGATGAGAACTGACGGGTAGCAAATCTAAGTTAATTACAAAGGAAACATGAGTAAGGAGGCAATAAGATGCATAAACACCTACCGACATATGATGAAGCACTATCACTTTTCAAGGAATTTAACCAAGATGAGAGCTTATTGAAGCATGCCTACTGCGTCGAGGGAGTGATGCGCTACATGGCACGCAAGGCAGGTGAGGATGAGGAAAAGTGGGGCATCGTTGGACTAGCACATGACCTGGACTATGAGCGTTTCCCGGAGCAGCATTGTAGCAAAGCGAAGGAAATACTGGAGGAACGGGGTTGGCCAGAAGAGTACATAAGAGCAATTGTATCTCACGGCTGGGGTATCTGTAATGACGTTGAGCCACAAAGCAAGATTGAGAAGACATTGTATGCCATTGACGAGCTAACCGGGCTTATCTCAGCAGTAGCCCTGGTCCGGCCGTCAAAGAGCGTGGCAGACCTTGAAGCTAGGTCGGTTATGAAGAAATGGAAGGACAAGGCATTTGCTGCTGGTGTGAACCGCTCCGTGATTGAAAAGGGGACAGCAATGCTCGAGATGGAACTAACAGAGCTGGTCACCGACGTCATTATGGGGATGCGCCAAGTGGCTGACAGAATAGGACTGTAGTCTGCGAGATTGCTGCGGCTAAATCAGACCACCGAAATGCATTATTACCGGCGCAAGCATCAGTGAAATCACCGACATTAGCTTGATCATTATATTTAGGGACGGGCCAGCAGTGTCTTTCATGGGGTCACCGGCTGTATCTCCAACGACAGCGGCTTTGTGAGCGTCTGAGCCTTTACCGCCAAACTTACCAGCCTCAATCCACTTCTTAGCATTGTCCCAGGCGCCGCCGGCGTTGTTCAAGGTAATAGCGAGAATAAAACCAGTAGCCAAGGCGCCAATAAGAAAGCCAGCAAGGGCATATTTGCCCAGAACCACTCCCACAATCACAGGCGCAATTATCGTCATTATGGAAGGAAGCAACATTTGCCTCAATGATATTCTGGTGGCAATATCCACGCACTTGCCATAT
>JAUWQP010000069.1 GCA_030611015.1 Chloroflexota bacterium
GCTTGACAGGGAGGGAGAACAAGAAGAAAACCAGGATGGTCAGGAAGAGAAGCTCAGCTCTCTGGGGCAAAGTGATTGACATTGAGTGGAGAGGGGATGACTCCCTGGCCCAGAAGCTCAATTTCGATTACCTGTTGAAAGACAGGCTGTTGCAAGCTGACCTTAATGTTTTGAAGAACAGCATCTGGATTATCCCTGAGCCAGAGCATGAATATGCCAGAGTCAGGACCAATTACTTCCTGCCAACACCCGATTTATTTGATGCTATAGACAATATTGCCAGGCATATCAAGTCAGGGTACTAAAACGTCAATTAGTGCCATAGTGCCCTGCTTGCGGCTCGTCGATAATGCTTCGGATTGCTTCATAGAATTCTTCAGGCCCTTTATCCAGCGATAATTTTTCCATGGGACACATATCGTCCCGGTTGAGCTGTTGAATATAGGGCACAATTTTGGTCAGGTGATACTTAATGCCATATTCTTCCAGCGCCTTGACGGCAAGCTGGCTGCCCAGCGGGCTGTAAACCTCTCGACAACCTGCCCTGGCACACAGTAAAGCAGCAGCGCGGCCGATTACCTTATCGAATACTACTACCTGCTGGTGGTAAGCAGCAAACTTATCAATATATTCAAGTAACGGCAGCAGTCTGTCCTTACTTGATGCAAAGATTAGACTATCGCCTTCGTATATTCGGAGGGAATTGTCACTTACCAGGAATTCACTGAATAAACGGCTATACATCTAAAGGCCTTATTCTGTACATACGTCTTATGAAGCCTGGCCTGGGCAGCTCCTGTTGCAGCCAGTTCACAGCTACCATTATAGCCAGGCAACACTGCACGGGCAAGTGGCTTTGCCCATACCTTAATCCATGAATTTAGATGTCATTTGTCATCGCGCGCAAAGTTGGGTAGGCTGGAGCATCCGCTCCAGGCCAAAGCAGTACTCAACATACCTCTCCGTCATTCTGAGGGAGTGGAACGAGCGAAGAATCTGGCTCAGGGTAAACTCCGTGAAGCAATCTCGGCATAATCCCTACTGTCTTTGCGAGCAAAGTTGGGTAGGCTGGAGCATCCGCTCCAGGTCAAAGCAATACTCGACATACCTCTCCGTCATTGCGAGGAGCTCCAGCGACAAAGCAACCTCGGTGGACAAGGGGTGGTGCACTCCTCCGAGAGGTTACCACCCCCAGGGGAGTCAAGCTCATGTGCCCCATGGGAGACGTCAAAACGATTTACTACCGGAAGGGTAAATCATGGCGCCGCGTCGGCACGCTTTGCCTTGATTGCCTCTGGTTCAATCCAGACCCCAACTTCAAGCCCACCGACACACAACCCCATGATATATTCACCCCTCTATAATCGATTCGGACTTATATACTTGATGCAAGTGTGGATTGTGGTAAGATTGGGGTATGGAAAAAGCCTTTATCACGTTTGGGGGTACTACGGCGTCACTAGCAATTGGTTATGCCATTGTAGTTGCAACTAGCACACAAGGTTCTCATTGGTCATTCACTCTTTTGCTGGTTCTCTTGGCAATCACAGGATTAGGTTCCATAGTGACAGGGATTATATGGTTTGTTCAGTGGTATAAAAACAAACCCAAGGAAAAGATAACATCAATGGGTGAAGTTGGGAGTGGGCAAGAAAAACAAGGTCAAACCGTAAATGAAATTAAAATGCTAGATTGGGTTACTTGTGATAAATGTGGTTGTATTGGTGTACGGAATATCAAGACTCGTGAATTAGAGGAAATGGAAGATAATCAACGCAGAACTGGGCAACCAATATTGATACGTATTAACTCTTTGGGGGATACAGAAACAAGACATGAAAAAATACCAGAATGTATTATGCAGGCACAGGATTTTTCAACTATACCACCACTTTCAAGCCATTCATTACCCTTATTTTACATGCAATTACTCCGACAATGCCCTCAATTCATAGAATGGCAAAAAGGTTCTTCTCCAAAGGAGCATAAGGAGATAATAGATAGACAACTTCGCCAACAATCAACTGCCCATAACGAAGGTTCTGCGATACCAAATACGCTTAAGCTTCCACAACCTCCTGAACTTCATATTTCCTATCAGAAACATAAATTCGGTGTCTTTAATGGAGAGCCCATCATCACTGTTTATGCGGAGTATCGTCCTACTGGCACAATGCGAATTGAGGCAATAAAGCTACAATTGGTTGGGAGGAGTGAACCATCTTTAGATTGGGAAGTCTATGAGGTGAAAGAAGACGTCTGGATTACATCAGACAACAAATTTAAAGTGCCCGATGGAATTAGCCCTGGCGAACATGATGTCACTTTGGCTGCTTTTGCCGATGGGGAATGGTGGGGTTCTCACCCTTTCACCATAGCTTTCCCGAAGTCAACTCTTGATAAGCGAGGTTATCAGACTTAATGAGTTTCAACGTGGAGCACCCTTGATAAAAGGCTGAGGTCACTTGCCTCCTTTCAGAAATTCATTGCGCACAACTGCAAACAGTTATTCAATCAAATTTCGACATCAGAAATATTATCCGTTCCCGAATGCTCACGGCTTTTCTCCTCTATATTCTTATCTAATATCTCTAGTTTTTTTGTAATCTTCACAGACTCGTCTTTTATCGCCGCAAGATCTTTATCCATACTATTTATTCCTTCAGCTATATCATCATATTTACGATTGTCAGTATGCATTCTCCCTAAACTCGAGAACGCAAGCCCCAGTGCTATTAAGCCGATACTCAAACCACTGTTTTCTACTGGCAAGCGACCTAAGGTTGACAGCAGTAAAAGTATTGTCCCACCTGTGTATGCGCATATACCTAGAAACTTCAGAATATTTCCCCTAATATCAAACAAAGTTTGCTTCTTAGTGTCATAAGGTCCAAACCATTCATGAATTTTATCTAGTTTGAAATTCAATAATCTCTCTATCCCGGAAGCCGAGCTAGCTGATCCCAAGGCCATGTAAGCACAGCCCCTGATAATAACGGCAATATCATTACTATTTGCGCCAATAATTATCTGGACTATGCCAAGAATGATTATTACAAAACCTATCGCTACGGATGCAGAAATTTCTAATCTCATTTTTTTCATTTTTCTAACCTCAGGTTTATAATCATTTTTTGCTCTAGTCTACTAAATTCTCGTGTGAGTCACCGCCTACGGGTGACCCGCCCCCAAGCACCCCATCGGCACCCTCTGCCTTCACTGCCTCTGGTTCGACCCTGACCCCCATTTCCAGCCTGCCCAAGCACATCCTCTCTACACTATACCCCCAATATAGACGAGCAACAATCCTTTCCCTTCATGTGCGAGTCCAAACTATTGACCCTGTCAAGGAATCATATCCTTGAGCATGCATCCGTTTCTAACATATGCCATAATTTCACCCTGGCCATAGAGGAGAGATTACAATGGCCGCTCAAAAGCAGAAGGTGATAGATAAGAACAAGGAAATCGAGAAGAGGTTAAAGGCTTTACAAGCAGCTCGTGCTGTCAGGAGCAAGATCGCCCATGTTCATGGAAGCTTTCCTGAAATCAATTCCTTGATTCGACACACACGAGAGGCCACTAACTCAAGCTGTTAGTGAGGTAGTCGTAGACGCAAGCGTATTCTATGGATACAAAGCATCAAACAATTCTTTCCGTGTGAAAAAGCTTAGGCGATGAAGCACCACACGGGTGGCCTGAACAACATTAGCTATTTTGCCAAAGTGGAATATTATTACGAGCCTCTCTTAACAGGCACATGCTGACAGTTCTCGATAGGGCATATATCGTTCAGCAATCTTCGCAGTCCGGTGGAGGTGGTAAAGTTCTTTACGAAATTCACTATCTCGCCGTACATATCATCACCGCATCTCACAATCCGGTCGCGGTATCTTTCATCAGACGTCAGATAGCTATGTGCCATACATACTTTTAGCGTCTCTTCTGCATCATAGAACTTCTTGCCAGCGAGAACTCCGCGCCTATCTAACCATGGTCTCTTAGCAGTACCATCGGGGTAGACGAATTTGCAGAATAAATACCGCACCTGTAGCGCAGTAGCGCATGGTTCGGTGATTGGTAGCATTGCTCCAGTGCGTTCTAATAGCCACTTCCTCGCCTCCTTATATCCTAACTCAGCCTTCTTGGGCTGAGTCCGAATTGAGTGGAGCGACTCAAAATCACCAAAAGACGCATTTCTAAGATCCTCTTTGCTTTTTAGCAAAAACGCGGTGCGGTTTATTACAGCGCCCTCAAATTTTGCATCCTGCAGCAGACACTGATCAAACTCCACATCAGTTAAGTTGCATTCTCTGAAGGACATACCTCGAAGATCAAACCCCTTTAACTTCACACCAGCGATCTTTCTTCCTTCGAACGAGATTGTTCTTAGTTTAGTCAGGTCTTTAACGACGTACGCGTAAATCTGGACTAAGTTTCGGAAAGCATCATCTGACGTGTCCACCCGCTTAAGTAGAAGCTCGAACTTGTCAACATCATAGTGTTTCTCTACATTGGTGGCCACAGTCTTGAAGGTCACCCAGTCGGCTGGGATAGCACGCAAAGATATTTCACGAAGGAAAAGGGCTTCGTTTGAGCATAGGATTCGATACAAACGCTCGCCAAGCAGATGCTGTTCGAGGGTCTCCTGTGTGAACTGTACGGTTCCTGTCGCTGAACCGCGGCTGAAAACCGCAAGTTGCACCATATTTGTGGCAAGTTTAACCCGTGTATCGTTGTCCAACTCCGCAGGCAACAACACATCCGTATATAGTTTAATAATGTCATGTGTTAATCCTCGAAAACCTAGTGCTAAGTCTTCTGAAGCTAGATCCTGCAGGAGTTCGAGCAGCCGACCCGAAGGTAGTATGGTCTTGTTCAACAACCCTTTACCGTATTCTCTCTCAATAAGGTTAGAGATCGCGATGCTCAATAGTTCGGGTTCGCTATACGACTCTTGTAGTTTACCCTCTCTGTACTCGTCCGCAATCAGCTTACAATAGTATGGGGTCGATGAAATATCATCCAGCTCCTTATGAGCTTGCAGCATCGTCATGAACTGCCTCGCCTGTTGCTCTCCAAACTCTATACTGGCAAATACCTTCTTTGAACGAGCGCTCCATCTGGACAATTCATATATTGTAACATTGTCACTATATGCATCAAGGAAGTCTCTAAGATTCTGATTAGTTGTCAGGAGTGAGTCGCGCAGACATAGCACGATAACCGGGTCAACTGTCCCCGGTCTCGTTAGAATTTCAAGCAACCGATAAAAGAATTCAGTATCTCTCTCAATTAACTCATCAATTCCATCCAATAGCCACATGCCAAATCCATTTACGAGCATCCATCGAAAGGTATCCATCCCAATTGGAGCCACGAATTCGGTGCGAATAAAGGCCTCAGCCAGACCTTCTAGCGTGGGGCTTACTGACGCTCGAATGTACTCGGGCACTAGTGGAAGCGGCCGCGGGGAAATGCGCAATTCGTTTTTACGTTGGTGAAAAGTACTGTACAGACGCGAAAATAGAACCTCGAAAAGGACGGTCTTACCCATTCCAGCTGGGCCGGCAATTAAGTTCAGTCGACTGCCTGACTGTTGTAGTTCGCTAGATGTGATGGCGCTGAGGATATCCTCTTTATGCTGTGGCTCACTACCGTGAATCACTTCATAAGGTTGTGGAACTCTCTTTCTCTCCCACTCCTTGCCTCTCCTACTTAGTTCGAGAGCAGCTGAACTCGCAATCTTTCCTGGAGCTGATTCTTCAGACTTTTCTGATTCTTCAGAGTTGGCTGATCCTTCAAACTTGAACGGCGTATCAAAGAATTGGATAGGCACACGTATATTGACGTCATACGTAGATTTTGCCTCGATTCGGAATTTCGTGCTTAGGCCTTCATACGTTTGCACCAGCATGAACTTTTGTGCTCGTGGGTATTCCTTTGCCGCGGTTTCGAAACGTGTATGGTATTGTGACTCCTGGCTACTAAACGACTGACCTGGCTTAATAGCAGGAACCCATACAAGTATTCCTTCCTTTTCTCCAGCTAGGGCCTGCTTGTGACCAACCACTAATTCTTTACCTCTGTGGCTAATCTCGTAGCCTAGGCTCTCTAAGTACCCCGTTGCCAACTTTTCCAGATCCATAATTAACCTTCTCAACTATATTATTGAATTGCCTGATGGTATTGCAACCTTAGACAAAAAGCTCGACCGCCCCGATGTCTTCTATTAGTGGCGCTAATCATGACATAAGACTATCTATCATTATACGACTCTTTAAAGAAGAATGGAATATGCTTTTCTGGTTATCTTCTTGTCCTACCCACAACTGTCGGCTCTACATCAAGCCTGTCTTGCCCACCCGCTGTCAACACCATCCCCACAACCCCCAGAGACATTACTCCCCACCCCGTAACTCGCTTCGCCTATAGGCACGGAACAGCGCTTGCTTAAGAGGTAAAGAGGCGTCAAACTTCAGTGCCCCATGGGAGACGTCAAGACAATTTACTATCGTAAGGGCAAATCATGGCGCCGTGTCGGCACCCTATGCCTCCACTGCCTCTGGTTCAACCCCGACCCCACTTTCAAGCCCGCCGACACACAACCCCATGATATATTCACCCCTCTATAATTCAATAACCAACCCTATCCCTTCATAGGGGAGTCAAAACAACATGCCTATCCACCGACCACATCCACGCACTCCACCCACTCCACCCACAACCCACAACCATGGAGGCTTAGCAACCAGGCCCCTAAGCGCCAACAGGAGCCCGACGCTCACCACCCCGCTCACAACCCATGCCATACCCCTCCAACCCCGAAGGGCCACAGCAAGTACACCTTCCGACTATCCACCGCTCCACGCTAAGCCTTTGCCTGCTTCCCCGACCATCAGAGGCACCAGCAACCGTCAAACAGCGATTACAGCGCCCTTGTTTCATGCATCTTCTTCACGTTCCCTTATGTCCCAGCAGATGGTGAGCTATGGTCTTGTAACACTCCCACTTTTCTGCAGATGGAGCAGGCTGCCAAAGCCGTGCGGTACGAAAGTCGAACTTGTGCTGAAGTGAAACTAATGACCAACAACCAAACTCCGGGTCGCTCCGTATTTCTATGTTTTCCTTCAGTCTCATCAGGGTTTGACTGAGCAATACGTCCTGCTCCAGTCGCCTTATTAGACTGACCACCATCTTGCCTTTCCAACGAAGGCCAACAACTCGTCCAAACATTGGTATAGTCTTTACTCGGACAGTCTTTAGCCACCCTTCCTCCAATATACCTGGACCCGGGATTACGTAAATGTTGGTATATTGGGTCTGCTGGCCTCGACTTTTGCTGACTATGTTAACCCAGCGTATGGGCTCTCCACATATTTCTATCAAGAATCCCGACCTTCTCCCCCAACCCTCACCTACTACATATCTTTCCGGTCGACTCGCTTCTGCCAGGCGGGCCTTCAGCCCTATAGCACATAACTCATCTACCAACGCGCCTCTTGGATGCATTTTATTCCCCCCTTTCTGCTCCAAACTGTTCTACCCGAGAGCCAGATGGATAAGCCAGTAGTCTGGCTAGCCGGTTCTATGCCTAAAAGGACACCAGCAACCGCTACCAAACAGCGATTCCAGTGCCCTTGTTTCACATGTAGGGAATCCCCATTTTAGAGGATCAAGATGTAAAGCTCATACAGAAGAACGGCCACAAATAGCCCTACCAGCCACCACCGTCTTGCGCGTGACATGGCAACAATCCCCCAGATGCAAAGCCCAACGATGACTATATTGATAACAGTGCCTATTCCCATTCTATCATTTCCTATTTGTGATGTTTGTAGCCTTGCCTCGTATATGCTTAGCGTATTCTAGCCCTTACTCGCAGTACCCGTCAACACCCCGAGATGAGGAGATGAACCCGTGTGCGTGCAGTTACTAGCTTGCCCCGATTATATACCCAGCCAAAACCGAATAGAATACACCAGGTTCAGACCCCTACCCGTGATGCCTCTTGTTGTGGCTTCACGCTGAGTTTCCCGTGCGAGTCACTCGCCCACGGGTGGCCACCCTTCACCTGTAGCTGTAGACAAGCGACTCTCACCTAAGTGGGATTGCCGAGAAAAGCATAACTTGGAGAGATACTGCCAGAAAGATATTGACAGGGCACTACCTCGTATGGCAAAGTATATAAAGCTAACCTTGTAGGGGGTGTGCGTCATGAGAAAAGTAGCTATCGTCACTGACAGTACATGTTGTCTGCCGAAGGAGTTGGTGGAGAAGTACGATATTTGTGAGGTACCCCTGGAAATAATCTACGAAGGTAGGAGCTACCGCGATGGGATTGATATAAGCCCTGGCGAAGTCTACAATATTATGCGCAAAAGAGAGAATCTACCCACTACCTCAACTGCGTCAATTGGGGATTTCCTGGCTGCCTACCGCCAGTTAAGTCAGAAAGCGGAATCTATACTCTGCATCACCGTTACCAGCCTGCAAAGTCAAACATTTGAGGCAGCATCAGAAGCCAGGGAGATAGCGAAAGAAGAGCTTCCTGACACTACTATCGAGGTACTTGACAGCCGGGCTGTATCCGGCGCCCTGGGGTTTATTGTTCTGGAGGCGGCTCGCGTAGCCAACCAGGGGGCAGAGCTAGCTGAGGCAGCTGAGGCAGCGCGAGCTATGATGAACAGGGTGAATTTCCTGGCGATGCTGGATACCCTCTACTACCTCGCCAGAACTGGCCGTATTGCCAGGGCGGCAGCTTGGGCTGGGTCAGTGTTGAGCATGAAGCCTGTTGTTGAGCATTCTCCCGCCATAGGAGAAACAACGCCTATAGCACGTCCCAGAACCAAGCCAAAGGCCATAAAGCTCATGCTGGAGGTAATGGCACAGCGGATGGGGGATTCCAGAGTGCACGTCCTGGTGCACCATGCTGATGAGTTGGAGGAGGGGAAAAAGCTCATGGCCGAGATTGACTCAAGATTCAGTTGCGTTGAACTTTATCTCACCGAGTTTACTCCTATCATGGGGGTTCATGCCGGCCCAGGCGTTCTGGCTATCTCCTTTTACGCTGATTAAAACGTCGATTGTTTCTGGGGAATAAGGCAAGACGCCTCTAAAAGTTATCCCCGTGCGAGTTATCCGCCCACGGGTGACCGTCCTTCACCTATAGGCAGGTGATTCTCACCTAATGCAAAAGTCAAAAGTTAAAAATCAAAATGACAGGTTAAAATCCAAAGGTGTTAACTCTTGTGTTATGGCAAAGGCTTCTTCTCTTTGTCATTGCGAGGCACGGAGTGCCGTGGCAATCTCGGTGGACTACCAACCAATGTCATTGCGAGGCACGGAGTGCCGTGGCAATCTCGGTGGGGTTGTGGCGAGGGTTTTGTTTCCCCTCACCTCCCACTCACCGAGATTGCTTCGTCGCTGGCGCTCCTCGCAATGACAGAGAGGTATATCGAGTATTGCTTTGGACTGGAGCGGATGCTCCAGCCTACCCAACTTTGCTCGCAATGACAGTATGGATTTCCGGGATTGTGTCATCGCTGACGCTCTTCGCAAAGACAAAAGGGTTCTCCCCTCTAAGAGGTGACCCTTTTGAATCTGCATCCACGGATTAAGGTTGCCCTGAATTTTCTCAGGTAGACAAAATGACTTAGGCATTTACCACGCAGAGCTAGCAATAATAGCAACTATAGGCCTAAATGCCTAACTATTAAAGCCGATTAGAATTGGCATATCATTGCGTCTCAGTACAAGTAAAAATTAGCCTTAAGGCGGATGGCATCTGCTCCCCTACCTGTTAAACTGAAGATGGTCAATGAGATTGGAGAAATAAAGACAGGAGGTGAAGCAATGACAACAGAGTTAGTTGAGAAGATCAAGGAGATTGTCGAAACAAAGGTGAAGACAATCGGAGAGGAGGAGGTTAACTTCTGGACGGGGAAGGCTCCGTGCTGGGAGATGTGCCACTGCCCGGCGATGATACGAGAAGAGTGCCCGGCAACCAAGTATCCTTTCTTGCCCTGCTGGGAGATAGAGGGTACATACTGCAAGCTGGATGATTACGGAGCTACTGGTACAGATACCAGCATCTGCGAAATCTGCCGGGTTTACAAGAGGCATGGCAACGGTAAACCTATCCAGCTCAAGCTCTTCGGCCGAGGTATAGACACCTCCCTGAAGACGCTGGAGAAAATAGCTAAGCGGTAGTCGCAGTTAAAGAGGTTGCTTATAGCAACTGCTATGAGCAACCTCTTTTAATTCCTGTCAGCAACATACTCACGCCAACCACACCACATCCTTCCTTGAAATCACCTTCTAGCCCGATTCTGAAAACCTGAGCCGAAATCGCTTTTCCTGGCCAGAATCGCAGCATAAGTTTTCAATCACGTGAGGTGGATAATAGCTATGCCGCCAACAATCATGGCAGTAGCAATGAGCCGTAGGGCTAGCATCCCTTTACCGGAATCCCATTCCAGGAACATAGGCGACAGGCGGCTCAGGATAAGGGCGAATATAAGCACAAACAT
>JAUWQP010000075.1 GCA_030611015.1 Chloroflexota bacterium
TTGCCTGGCTTTCTTTGATAGCACCGGGATACTTGCCAGGCGTTTATATCCTGGCATTGAGTAATAAACATTCATAGCACAGCCATTATAACGTCCTTTCATGACCCATGTATGTGTCACCCATCTATCTGAACTAGATCATACCTCGATTTGAATCACAAAAAATCTAACCGAAGAATTATTATGCAGCCTGGTTAAACTTCAGAAGGAAGTGAGCCCAGCCTATGGAAAGGATGGACATGCACTCAAAAAATGAATATCTCAAGATAATAAGGGAGAGGTATTTCCCAGCCAGGACGAGGAAGGAGAAAACTCTGCTCCTGGATGAATACTGTGGTAATACCGGGCAATCGAGAAAGCACGTCATCTGGAAGATACACAGAGGAAGTATTAAACCAAAGCAACGGAAGAGGAGAAAGGAGCAATACGACGGTCAGGTGAAGGCTGCTCTGGTTAAGGTCTGGGAAATCTTTGACTATGCTTGTGGGCAAAGACTGAAGCCGCTACTGGAAACAGAAGTAGAGAGGCTTAGAGACTTGGGGGAGATTGAGATACCCGGTGAGGTAGCTTCAAGACTCACGATGATGAGTTCGGCCACAGTTGATAGGAAACTCAAGCATGATAGGGAGTTCTTACACCTTTCCCGAGCCAAGGGTGGACCTAAGCCAGGTTCTGTACTGAAACAGAAAATCCCGATAAGGCTTACTGAGTGTGATACTTCCCGGGTTGGCTATATGGAGGCTGATATAGTTGTTCATTGTGGATCTTCCCCCCTTGGGGAATATGTGAATACTTTGAGCACTACTGAGATTTCCTCCGGTTGGTGGGAAGGTGAAGCTATCATGGGGAAGTCTCAAGAGCATAGTTTTGGGGCGTTGAAGGAAATAAGAAAGAGGACTCCTTTCGAGTGGAAAGGAGTGGACACAGACAATGATAGTGGGTTCACCAATCAGATCTTGTACAAGTATTGCCAGAGGGAGGGGCTTGAATTTACCAGGTCACGGCCAAACAGGAAGAACGATAATGCCTACATTGAGGAAAAGAACTGGACCCATGTGAGGAAGATATTTGGCTATCTAAGATATGACACCTATCAAGAGCTGGCTATCATGAACGACCTTTACCGTAATGAACTGAGGCTGTACAAAAACTTCTTCCAGCCGGTGATGAAATTACAGCGCAAAGAGAGAATAGGGGGTAAGGTGAAGAGAAAGTACGAAGTAGCAAAGACACTATACCAGAGGCTCACTGCGTCGAACCAAATCCCCGAGGAGGTTGTAGAGGAACTAAGGAGGATATATCTTAGTCTAAACCCTGCCGAATTGAAGAGGAGTATAGATGCCAAACTAGCCGAGCTGTACCAGGCTTACGAGGAGAAAAAGGGAGCCCGACATATTGATCCCCACTCCTTCAGGTTCATTTTTCAATTAGAATAGCCACATAAGTAGAATAATTGTTGGATATGGAGGTGAGGAATTGAATTATAACCAGGCAGAAGAATATCTCAATAGTTTTATTAATTACGAGCAGATTCCGGGCATATCTTATGTCCAGCCTGGTTATAGCTTAAAGCACGTAGAAGAGCTACTAAATCGTATGGGCAATCCTCAGTTGGCAACCAGGACGATTCATATTGCCGGCACCAAGGGAAAAGGGAGTGTTTCAGCTATGATTGCACAGGTCTTGAGTAGTTCAGGATATAAAACAGGGCTATATACCTCCCCCCACTTTCATACTCTAAGGGAGCGTATTAGCATAGATGGCAGTTTGATTTCTGAAGCTGAGTTTGCTGCTGCCATGGCAGAAATCAAGCCCTTTATTGAATCAATGAGAAAGGACACTGCCTTCAGACAACTGACTTATTTCGAGGCATTGACTGCGCTGGCATTTGCATATTTCAAGAAAAAGCAGGTGGACTTTCAAGTACTGGAAGTGGGTCTAGGTGGCAGGCTTGATGCTACTAATGTGGCTAGGCCCATAATCTGTATTATTACCCCTATTAGCCTGGACCATACTCAGATTTTGGGCAATAGCCTGGAGGAAATAGCTCGGGAAAAAGCAGGCATTATCAAGCCCGGTTGCTGGGTGGTGCTTTCTCCCCAGCCAGAAGAGGCAGCTTCGGTAATCAGCGATATTTGTCGTGAGAAGAAAGCGAAGGTAGTGCAGGTGGGCGAGGATATCACCTGGTATAAGATAGGTGGTGACCTCTATTTTCAGTCACTAGTGATTGAGGGTCGAAGGAATAGCTATCAAGTTAGCATTCCTCTTTCAGGCGATTTTCAGCTTGAGAATGCTGCCTCCGCCGTAGCTACTTTCGAGGTATTAGGCTCTGCGGGCTTTGCCATCTCAACCGCTGATATTGCTGGAGGGCTTGCCCGAGTAAAATGGCCCGGCCGATTCCACATTCTACAGGAGTACCCCACAGTGTTGGTTGATGGAGCCCATAACGTGGCGTCAATAAAAAGGTTGGTTGATAATATCAAAGGATATTTCGCTCACAAACGGATTTTTCTCGTTTTTGGGACATCCTGTGACAAAGACATACCAGGGATAATAAATGAGTTAGTTCCCCTCTCTCCCCAAGTCATAGTTACACGGACAACACATTCCCGCGCTGCCCCTCTTTCAACCCTGGTTGCCGAGTTCAGCAAGCGAGGCATTGAGCTTGAAATTAGAGAAACTGTAACCGAAGCTATATCCCGTGCCTTGTCTCTGGCAGACAGGACAGACCTTATTTGTGTTACCGGCTCTCTCTTCGTCGTGGCAGAAGCATTAGATTATTTCTCTGGGGGCTGAGCTTCCATAGGAGAGACAAGAGCTTCCTTGGGTAGCATCTTACCTAGAATTTGCTGGAGCGCCATGGTATGGCTACACGTCTCCCATTGGGAAAAGAAATGACAGGTACAATGCCATTTTCCGCCGGCATAGCTCAGCTTATGGTCATCGTTATCACCACGGAAAACCGCGGTTAAACCTGAGAAGGTAATACGTTCGGGTTCCTGGGCATACCTTTTGGCTTTTTCAATCTTACCGATAAGGCTGGATCGCATCCTCATCTCTTGTTTTAAGTATACAACAGGGTGCAGAAAAAGTCCAGCATCTGTCCTCGTTCGGTACCTTAGTGACACATCGCCTCCTTTCTTTTATTTTGAGAGTCACACTCAAGGTACTCCTGAGGGGTAAGGCAGCCCAAAGATTGGTGAGGCCGAATTGTCCCGATTATATCGGGATACTTCCTCCCAGTCCAGTAGGTTGTTTCTTAGTTCCGGAACATGAAAGGAACTGTCTGTTACTTCATAAGATTCCTCAGTATGTGTCAGGTGCGCTCGCTCCACATAACCATTTAGCTTGGGTGAATTGGGTGGCAGCACAAACAACCTGGTATTCCGCTGCTGGCACTCCTCCTCAAAAACTGACTCAAATTCAGAGCCACGATCCTTAAAAGTCGGGCGAAATTTTGCAATCGCTGACTTTGGGAAATCTTGTTATACTTGCGACAGTGAATTCTAATCGCTAAAATATCTTCTCTAGGCAAATGTATCGTGAGACGAAGGACTATTACTCTATTCTTGGTGTTTCTGAGAGGGCCAGTCACGAAGAAATCAAACATGCCTTCAGAAGGCTTGCTATGAAATATCATCCCGACAGAAATTTGGGAAATGAACAGTGGGCCGGGGAAAGATTTAAGGAGATCAACGAGGCCTATGCCGTGCTGGGCGATAAAGTGAAGCGACAGGAATATGATAGGATGAGGCAGGCGAGCTTTGCTGGATATGGTGCTCAATATGCTGGTGGGCGCTATTATAGCCAGGAGCGGGTGTTTACGGATGCCTTTACCGATCCCTACTTATTTCAAGAACTGGCAAGGATGTTTCAAGAAGCTGGTTTGAGATTTGATGAAAGCTTTGTGGACAATTTGTTCTTTGGTGGCAGAGGTTTTGTTTTCACTTTTCCAGGTCAACAATCAGAAAGAGATTGGTCCACATCGACTTCGGAGTATAGACCACCTTTATTATCACGGCTTATCGGCAAGGTCATCAGATTTACTCTTAAGAGGATGCTGGGTGTGCCGGAACTCTCCTGGCAGAGCAAGGGAAAGGATTTATATCATGAAATCTACCTCTCTCAGGAAGAAGCTGCATCCGGTGTGGATAAGAAAATAAAATATAAGAGGGGCAAGGAAAAGAAAAAACTTATAGTCAAAGTCCCACCAGGAGTTACCCAGGGCACGAAGGTAAGGCTGAGGGGAATGGGATTAGAAGGGGTGACTTCAGGTGACCTCTTCATTACTGTTAAAATTAAGAGTTAGCGGACATGGGTGCTTTCGAAGATTTTGTTGATGTAGTAAAGCAGACAGAGACTATGCAAGCTCTCCTCCAGAGCCTGGAAAGGGAGCCGGCGAAGCTCCTGGCCGCTATTTGCCGGGAGTATGAAGTGACTAACAAAGCAGTTCCTGACCATCACCTTAATCTGGCTGGGTACTTTGGCGAAGCAATGTTGAGGTCATTGGTATCGGCAAATTTAATTACCAGGGAACGAGAAGATAGGTTCTATCTCTACGGCTACGAGCCGACTGAGGCGGGGCTTAAGTATTATAAGGCCATGCTTAAAGAGAAGAAAATTTAGTGTACAAGCTCATCGATACTCATGCTCATCTTGACGAACTGAAAAACCTTGATTTGATGCTCGAGGAAGCTAAAAAAGCCGGCGTTATTGCCATAGTAGCGGTGGGGGCGAACCACCAATCGAACATAAAAACATTGGAAATATCGCAAAAACATCGCCGTTTTGTCTATCCTGCTTTAGGTTTACATCCCTGGGAGCTAGGTAATCTGCGAACCTTCGAGATAGATGATAATCTGCGATTTATTGAACAAAATATTGCTTCAGCGGTTGCTGTTGGTGAAATAGGTCTGGACTATGACAAGAGGGTGTTGAAGGTAGCGTCCAAGGAATTGCAGAAAGAGGTTCTTGGTCGGCTCCTGAATATAGCCAGGAAATATGCTAAGCCAGCGGTAATTCACAGTAGATATGCCTGGAAGGATGCACTACACCTGGTTCAAGATGTTGGCATAGATAAAGCCGTTTTTCATTGGTTCACTGGCTTTTCCAGTGTTCTTAGGGGTATAATTGATGGTGTCTATTTTGTTTCTGCCACGCCGGCTGCTGAGTACCATGAAGAACATAGAAGGGCAGTCAAAGAAGCACCTTTGCCGAGATTACTTCTGGAGACAGATTGCCCTGTAACTTATGGAAGAGAAGCGCGGTATGAGTCCCAGCCTGCTGATGTTTTAAGAGGCCTGGAGGCCGTGTCTCAACTTAAAGGAATTGATGAAGCTACAATTGCTGAACAGACAACGAGAAATGCCATCGACTTCTTTTCTTTAGATATAGCATTTTAAATAAGGAGGTCAGTTCAATGATACAACTAATAGTAGGAGAAGATAACTTTCAAAAAGTTGTTTTGCAATCGAAGTCGCCGGTTCTGGTAGATTTCTGGGCACAATGGTGTGGTCCTTGCCTGGCTGCCGCTCCTGTTCTGGAAGAATTAGAGAAAGAATATACTGGTAAGATAGACTTCGCTAAGGTGAATGTGGATGAGAATGGTCCTCTGGCTGTCAAGTACGGAATAGCTGCCATTCCCACTATGCTCGTATTTAAAGGCGGTCAGCCTGTTCAGCAAATTATGGGTTACAAGCCTAAGAAGGAACTCAAACAGGTATTAGATGAAGTTCTTGGGGAGTAAATTATACGCTAGCTCGTAATAAAGAAGTCGCGAATGAAATCAAATTCCTCAGGTAGAAGTGCTAATAACAAGGGGAATCCTCCCATCAAGAATTTGGCTATTACCGATTGAATAATAACTGCCTCCGTGCTCGGGTAATACTTACCTACAATAGCGAGAATGGCAGCACATAACAGGCCCCCTATGACGACGCCAAGGACACAGCCCACAAGCCTATCCAGCCAACCAAGCATGACGATGTGAACCAGCTTGGCTACGAGCCGCCCAACCACACTGGCTACAATTAGAGCGACTACCAGGATGATGGCGTAAGCAGCTATGTTGGCCCAAGTAGCAGCGGCGGGAGAAAGCAATGCCGCAAGCCCGCTGTAATAACGCCCGGCTAAGACTATGCCACCTATCAACCCGGCAATGCCAAATACCGTCTTGATAATTCCTTGCCGTAAGCCAACAAGACCCAATAACACCGCTACAACTATTATGACGATATCCAACCAATTCATTGTTCACCTCCTCAATCC
Source organism: Chloroflexota bacterium (assembly GCA_030611015.1). Lineage (GTDB taxonomy): Bacteria > Chloroflexota > Dehalococcoidia > GIF9 > AB-539-J10 > RBG-13-51-36. The sequence continues at coordinate 6,268 of JAUWQP010000075.1, forward strand.
TTGAGATTGTTTAACAGCACTCCTTTGTCTTTCTGAGATTCTTCATCGCCCCGATTTATCGAGACTCCTTGAAATGACATTATTAAATATTCTCAATCTTTTTTTCACTGCTTGTCTCTCCAATGTTACAGTATAATCACTTTTTGCTCAATATGCTTTCTTTTTCTCCATTCCTAACTTTGTGAAGAACTACGGTAAAGATTCGCACTGCCATAGCAGTACCTCCTACGAGGATTGTACTCTCAAACGCGCCCAACTTTCAAGCCGAATGTCAGATAACGTTCCCAGCATAAAAGAAGTTCCACCGAAGGCCAATTTGGGTGAGTGCCATTAGGCACGAACCTTTTATGCTGTGTTATACGCTGGTGCCGAGCATATATTTGACTAACGAACGTTCTTCTTAACCTCCGTCAACACCTCTTTAATGCCACCAATGAATTCATCGAGTTTGCTGTCTTTAGACAAATCAAACACCCTTAGTCCAGTTCTTTGACTACTGATTAAAGATACCGGTGGCACACTTAAACTCATACAAAGGCTGTACCCTAAAACATTGGGATATCTATTTCGTATGTTGTCTAGGATAGTTCTATCTTCGTCTAACCAGTTGGTGCTTTGCCAAATCTTGCAACTTATGATTATTAGAGGATGGATCAAATTATCTTCTCGCTTACCTATAGCGATATCTATAGCCTTGTATTTTGGATATTTTTTAAAATGTCCATTTTCAAATATATAAAATTCTTCGGTTAAAATCTTCGTGTTCCAAAATAGTTCAATTATGTTTTTATCTTCAATTTCTTTAACAAGTTTATTCAATAGGTCAAAACAAAATTCTTCAAAAGCAATTCCTCTAAAATTGTTATAAGTGTTTTCACCCAGATACTTAGGCTTAATGTTATCCTTTTCTTTCCAAATAAGGTCTATGAAGTTTGTGAAGGACTTAATATCAAGGTCCTCCTCCCACTTATTGTAAAGACTAAGAAGGTCATTATATTTTGTATAGCCTTTACTTCGAAGTTTCTCCAAATAATCTGAGGTTTTTTGGGTTCTTGCCATATTAATCACCTATTGTTAGCGAGGCACTTGCGTATAACTTCGGTATATACGAACTTCTTTTTTGCCTTTTACCAAGTCAATTAGCTTTGCGGGAGGTTCTACCCCGAGCCATTCGTCAGGCCAAACTCTCCTTAAATTCACGCCTATGTTATGCTTCGCCACATTCCAGCCTGTAGTCGCAGTAATTACACATCCAGGAGGGGCATTTGGGAAGCTGCAGTGGTGATGTCGCCTTTCCCAAAAGCTCGAGCCGGCGTAATGCTTCAGCTTTAACAGCATTCAAATTTCTGAAGTTTACATCATAGACCATCAGTTTGGCATCCTCTCTGGGAACTCTAACATAGTAGAGCAGCATCCTGCCTTTTGCGTTCTCTGTTAAGGCGCACTCAAATCCCAGGCGGAGGAAGTAATGAGGGATCGTCCGGGGCAAACGGTCTCTTTCCACCAGTGAAGAAAATTTTGGGTCGCGCAGGATGGTGGGTAAGTTCTGCCAGATTTGGACCAGGTCGGTTAGTGGCGCGTGCTTCACGGGAATCCTCTGCGCTTCGCCCGGGGCACCGTACCGTAATGAATCGCGGAGTGCATCGAGAAAGCCACGTTCATCCATGGAACGAAGATACTCTTCCTTCTCTTCCCGAACCTCTTCACTCGACTTAAGGCGCTCAAAATATGCTTTGCGGGGGAAAACAATATCGTTGATGCCAAACAGCTGGGATGGGTGAGACCCAGCCATTTTGCTGAGGAGTTGCTCGCAAGTTGTGCTATCGACGTAGATTTCCCCGGCTAACTCAGCTATCTCATGCGATGCTGGCACCGATGTGGTTGCGCAGTCGCATACCTGGGAATAATCACACTGCTTGTTGAGCCAGGGGCAAACGGGCAGATTGCTGGGGTCGTTGGAAATGAGTGCTTGCACCAGGAGGTCTCGTCTCCGCCGCATTTCACTTCGAATTGCTTCCAAGTCCGGGAAAGTAACGTGATAGACAAGCAGAGGGGAAGTTGAGGGCGATTCCTCTCTCTGGCGCTGATAGATGATAATTTCTCCCTCGTGGGCATTGACCATAGCACAGTACATGCCCAGCTGCTCGATATAAGTTGGCCTGTATTTCAATAAATCCTTCGTGTCTATAGGTGTAGAGGTGGTCTTAACCTCTACGGGAATCTTTTCGTAGATATCAACCTTACCGACAATGCCCTCGGCTTCTACAAATTGCTCCAGGTATTCTTCGCTGGATACGGCTGAGCCGAAGGTCTTGTGAAAGCCGGTGCCGGCCCACATAAGCTGCTGTTTCTCCAGAGGCGGAACGATTTCGGGATACTTTCTCCTGAAGTAAGCCTGTTTGAGGTTAAGTAAGTCAGTTACAGAGATGCGATATGGAGGTCGGCGCGTCTTTAAGGTTTGCATTAAAGCATCCTTGACCGAGCGGTTCGCCTCAATGTGGGAAACATAAGATGCGATGTCAAATTCACTCATTGCGCTACCTTATTATACGGTATCTTGTCGCAAAGATAACTTCACTATGTCGTTGCGAGCCAAATTCCTTCTCCCTTGAACCGCCCTGTCATTGTGAGGCCCGATTTATGGAGCCGAAGCAATCTCCTCTCCCTCGACGGGAGAGGATTAAGGTGAGGGTGACAAGCGAAGTAATCTCGCACATCTTGCTACAATTCTCGCTGCCAGGCCCTGAGTCGCCTGAAGGCTTCGAGCTTCTCTCTATCTCCGATTTTAGCCTTTTCCACCGCCTGTGTCAGAAAATGGATGCTGCTATCGTAGGTCTTCCTGTCTACAGGATATGGATGGCCATCTTTGCCGCCATGGGCAAAGCTATAGCTTGGCCGGGTCGCGCAGGCTGACCGGTGTCTCATAAACTAGCTCTGAAATAAGACTCAAGGCGCGAAGCGTTTTGGCTCCTACGCCCTCCAGGGCTAGCAATGATTCAAAGTTTACGGGCTTATGCTCATAAGCTGTAAGGAAAATCTTGCTCAGCCTGTCGGGGTGAATATCTTCCAGGCTGATATAAGGTCGCCGGGGCAGATTTAAGGTCTTTAGCCTGTTCAGCTGGCCTACAATTTTATCTGGCTTCTCTTCGGCAGCGACCTGGGCAATGACATCCCTCACCTTTGCACTCTCCAGCGCCACCAGATTCAATGCCTCCCCCCTGGACTGGGAACAGATAGCCGCCTCAGGCTCGCAGACAAAGTCAACGACTTTCTCTCCCAGCCAGTGGTAGCGGCGCGCATAGCGATTGACCTCATTCATACCTTGCTGAATGACTGCCCAAGAGCCATCCTTGGTAAAGAAGAAGCTGTGGTGGTAGAGCTGATAGCCATCCTGAAGGGCGGAATTATCTACTTTGGCCGACATTCGGCTGGCATAAACCAGGGACGACGGATTTACCTTTAGCAGATGCCCGGTATTTTCTATCTCAGCGGGGGTTTTCCGTGAAGTCCTGCCCTTGCCCCCGGCGACAAATAAGCCGAGCTCTCTTTCCAGTCCTCGCATTCCTTCTTTTATGGCGCCGCAGACGGTGGTGGTAACGCCGCTGGAATGCCAGTCATAGCCCAGGACGCAGCCGAAAGCCTGAAACCAGAAAGGGTCGGAAAGACGACGCAGCATCTCCTCAGTGCCAAACTCAGTTACCGTAACAGTGGTAATCTCCCGGGCGAGCTGGCACATCCGCCCGAACAGCCACGGCGGCACTTTGCCGTAATGCAAAGGCAAATTAGCAATCC
>JAUWQP010000028.1 GCA_030611015.1 Chloroflexota bacterium
CTTAGCGACTGCGCAGTAGCCTTTAACCCGACCGTCCGTGGCTACGGCTTCAACCTGCTGTCTGCAAGCAGGGCAAATGACCCAGACTCGCTCCAGCTTCAGCACCCCTCCACCAATCACCTCGCCCACAACCGCCCGGACGAGCTTCAACTTCACCACTCTCCCGCTTCTCACCTTGCGCAAGACTAAGTCAGTCATTTGCTTCCCCCCTCTCCTACTTCGAGAACTTGACAACTATGCCTGGGGGCGTATCAGCCTCGTGCTCTACGCCATCGAGATACTTGCTGACTATCTGGAGCCCATCCTCGTGGGGATAAATACCGGCGACAAACCGCCCATCCCTCCAGAACTCAACCATCTGCTGGCCTAGTAGTATTGAGTGGGGAACCACCCGAAATTCTGTCATTGCGCTTACGTGAAAACACGCTTGAGCATACTTAATTTCACCGTCACACTTTGGGCAATAGGGATAATTTATATGCTGAACTTCCCCCGGGCCAGCACATGTTGGTTCAAATAATTTCAGATGTATAGAAACATAACAAGTACACTGCATTATCTGAGAGCCACACTCCTTACAGTAGAAGTCACCGTCCCTTTTGTCATATTTCTTTAACCAGCTATCGACTATTTCTTGAGTTATCTGACCCAAAGCTATTACCCTTCCCATATTCTCCTCCTTATTTCCTCGTAGCAGTTAGAACTTCCCACCTATGATACTTCGTGCCCGGAGGTTAGCCTTCTCTATCGCCTTGATGTGAGGCAATGCCTTCTCCATAGTTTTGAAGGCAGTGCGCCCATGCTCCACATGGAGGCTCCCACCACAGATTCCACACCACTGGTTGAGTGTCTCTTGTCTGAAAACCTGCTCGCCCTGGTATTCAACATGCTGGGCAGTCGTTTCCTGATCGTCCCAAGCTACGGCAATAGCACAGTGCCGGCTAGGACATAACCATTGGGTTATCCAAATCATAAAGCCCCTTCATTCTAACGAATGTGACTCTTTTGGTGGTCTTCCATAATACCGTACGATTCTGTCTCAAAACCACACTCCATACACGTATAGTTGGAAATCAAAACAGTAATTTCTTCAATTACTCCAGGCGGCTTTGGGATAGGGGGAATTGGAGCCATTAAATCTACTTTTGTTCTCCGAGGCAAAGTAAATCCCTCCACAATCTTTATTTCTGCCCCGATATGACTCCACTCTATGATTGCCTTTAGAGTTCTACTCACTTTCTTACTATCCCCCTATTGGGCTCAGTCAACCAGGGAGAAATCACGAACTCCCCCCGAACCGAATTTGCCCAACCAATGGTCCATATTTATAGGGAGGCTTTATACTGGCCAGGATTTCAGTACACTCCGCCGTGCTCAACTCCGGTACCTCAATCCAGATGGATATCTCCTTGTTGGGAAAGTATTTTATCTCGCAATCACGAATGCTCTGCATTAGGAGCCGAACCTCCTCCTTAGACAGCGCCTTGCTCTGAATGGTAACTTTAACTTCCATGTTATTCCTCACAGGGATTGTTTATCAACCTCACCAATTCAAGCTCCTTGAGGCCTCATTTGCCTTCAAAATTCTCCTTCTCTTTCTTCTTCTCTTATCCTGCTCCCGATGCCTCTCTTTCATAACTATAACACGACAGTCCGGGCAATACTTTGCCCTCCCTCCCCCATAACCAATGTCAAACTCCTTACCACATCCTGGGCGCTGGCAAATACGGGTGCCTATAAGAACATCAGTAATTCTCATTTCTTCTTCCAAAGTTGCCATACTTGTCTACAAGTGCCAGAATTTACCCCAGATGTTCCCCTCTCCTTTGAAGGAGAGGGGAACTATATAAAGCGGGATGCCACGCTAGCCATTTCAGTGCCTCATCCCGTAATGCCTGCAAAGATGACGCTAATTGCTGGCGCTCTTCCTCAGATAGGGCAGACATTATCTTATGGATGGACTCTTGCTTCATTGATTGAGAATAGGCTTCACGTCCCTGCTCTGTTAAGGTGACTCTGACCATATTCTTTCTGTCCAAATCCTTGATGGTCCTCACCAGTCCCTTCTTTTCCATCCTGCTGAGGAGCCCGGAAACCGTGTGAGGCTCCCGGAAAAGCCACCGCGCTATCTCACCAGGCGTTGCCTTATCACCAATAGCCTGAATAGCGAACAGAGCAGCAGCCTGCCTAGTAGGAATATTATATTGGTACAGTTCTTTCCGCCTAGCCTTCAATACTGCGTCTCTCGCTTGGTTTAGCAACATCCACAAATTGTAATCTTGGTCTGCGTTTTCCATAGCATTTCTCCCCGATTTCACTTACCTCCTACCTTCTATCATCGGCTATCCCTATGCTGGCAGGCGGGATGCCACTTGCCCGATTACAGCTGAGGCACCTCACGGGAGGGGAGGAGATTATTTAAGCCATTGGAGACAAAGAAACCAATGGCACCCCAGTTTCCCCTGGCAGAGCCCGCCATTCTCTTTAACTTAACTAGTGAGTGCCGCCTGCAAGCGGTCAGACACTATTCTTGCCCGTTCTTCATTTAAATTAACAGGACTAATAGTCAGCACATCCTTAGGCAATAACTTCTCACCCACGTAGATTCTGGGGTCACCCTCTATTAACCTTTGTGACACTTCAAAAGCGTCTTGTCCCAGCTTCGATTTGTCCAGCCTGACCTCAAGTACAGGCTCACCCCCGGGAACATACTCAGTCCATATCACCTTTGCCTCGACACCAGGAACTCCGTGAAGAGGTCTAGCGATGTGCTCCTCCAACAATAATTGATGTTGTTTCAAATCCCTCGAGGATTTCTCCTCAGTCAGGAGCTGAAGGGCGCTGAGTAAACCTACTATTGCCTCCTTACTCACCTTCATGCTTCGACCGATTCCGAGTTGAGGCTTACCGCGAAGTTTTTCTTTAGGAATTAGGGATGGTGGTGGGTCCCATCTGTCAAAAGTAACCGCACCACCCATATCTAAACTTTGCAAAGCTGCAGAGGCAATTAAATCATGTCGTCCACATAGGATGCCACTGGCTTGTGGCCCCCTGATGCCCTTGCCGCCGCTGAAGGCAACCAAGTCAGCTCCCATATCAACAAACTTGTGCAGGTTTTCTACCGGCGGTACCTGAGCTGCAGCATCTAGCATTACTGGTATGTTGTACTTCTTGCCCAGGGCGATGACCTGCTCCAGGGGAGGGTTGCTTCCCGGGCGGGGAGCGTAGGCGATGGCCACAGTACGTTCATTAATCGCCGACTCAAAATCATATATTGTAGAGACATGGAGTTCTCCGGGTGGAATGGTATAACTTGGTATCCCGACACCGACTAGCTTGGCACCGGCGGCCGTGATGGCATGCTCGTAGCCACTTATCTGATGCTGGGCCATGATAACTCTATTGGGCATATCGGTAGTGTCGGGCAGTTGGTTCATACGGTCAACATCAAGGCCAGCTATGCAAGCCGCTGTACCCAGGGTAAGAGCCGCGCAGGCTCCGCAGGTGACGATACCGGCTTCGGCGTGGGTAATCTCAGCTATAATCTGACTGGCAGCAGCTTGAAACTCGTCTAAGCGTACCGATTCCTTAGCTGCCTCATTCATAGCATCCAGTGCCTCTTGCTCCATCAAGGCGCCACCACAGCGGGTGACCACACCAGCTACATTGATGAGTGGTCGCACACCGAAACGTTCATAAATACCCATCCCTATTACCTCCCTTTTCTTTAGTCCGAGCATATTTCTTAGATTAGTGACTAACCTAAATCTTCTTACTTGACGACGGTCTCCATTGAACCATCTTTCTTAACTTCCCTGTTTGACTAAGAAAGACAATTGCTAACAAGACAAAAGCAGCGATGCTAGTCACTAGCGAAGCATGAAAGAATCCAGCAGCGGCAGCCAATAGGGCTATCATCTCCCAATAGTGAAGAGATTTAACCAGCCACTTTTGGAGAAGAGCAGAGAGGGCCAGAGCAGAAAGAGAAGTAACGATAAGTGCCTGCAGTATAGCCAAGGGTTCATAGCCAACAATGATGAGTGCTGGTATATAAACAAAGTAATAAGGAACCAAGAACTTCATCCACCCAATTCTCACCGCAGTGACTGCAGTCCTCATTGGGTCAGCCTTGGCGATGCCAGCAGCAGCAAAGGCGGCAACAGCCACCGGTGGAGTGATGTCTGCGAGAACAGCACTGTACAAGACAAAGAGATGGGCTGTCAGCACTGGCACCCCCAAATGAATAAGAGCCGGGGCTGCCAGCACAGCGCAGATAATATAAGCAGCAGTGGTAGGTACTCCCATCCCCAGAATGTAGCAGGTGGCCATGGTAAGTATGAGTGTCACCAGCAAACTCCCAGCACCAACCTCCGTGAGGATACTAGCAAATCTGAGCCCTAGACCAGTGAGGTTTATTACACCAATGAATATCCCAGCGCAGGCGCAGGCAGCAATCACGACCAAAGCCCCTTTTGCCCCCATCTCCAAAGCCCTAAGAAACTCTTTCGGGGTCATTCTTGTCCTTTTCCTTAGAGAGCTAATGACCACCGAAGCGACGATAGACCAGACGGCAGCATACATTGGAGAAAATCTCATAACGGCAAGCAAAAAGATTAGAACCAGCAGGGGCACAATAAGGTGTCCACCGTCTTTGAGCACTTGCCACAGACTTGGCACCTCCTCTTTACTTAGCCCCTTAAGTCCAGCTTTTAGTGCTTCAAGATGAACAGCAAATTGAACTGAGGCGAAGTATAGGACAGCCGGTAGAAGTGCGCCTAGGCATATTGTAATGTACGGTATTCCAGTCATCTCTGACATAACAAAGGCGGCAGCACCCATAACCGGGGGCATAATCTGCCCTCCTGACGAAGCGGACGCCTCCACACCAGCAGCAAAATGAGGTGAATAGCCAGTTCTTTTCATTAAGGGAATAGTATAAGCACCAGTGGAGACCACATTGGCTATGGAGCTGCCGGAGATTGTCCCAAAAAAGGCACTAACGAAGACAGCAATTTTTGCTGGCCCGCCCTTTGTCCTCCCTACCAAGCTATTGGCAACCGCCATGAAAAAGTCCCCGGTTTTTGTTGCCTGAAGAAAGGCACCAAAGATAATAAACAGGATGACAAAGCTTGCCGAAGCACCAATAGGGACACCGTATATCCCTTCCATGAAAAGGCTTTGGATGTCTATTATCCGTGATATGGAGTGACCCTTGTGAGCCACAAGTTCAGGCATGTAGTTTCCAAAATAAGCATACAGAAGAAGGACTACGGCAATTATCACCATGGGTAATCCGACTGCTCGCCTTGTCATTTCAAGGACAAGGATTATAAGTGTACCCCCCACCACCAAATCCATCGTCGATGGAATGTTGGAGCGGGCTATTATGTCATCCAAAAATAACAAAATATAGCCATTGGCAACAAGGGCTATAGTAGCTAGTAAAATATCTACGACGCCTATCTTTCTCTTTTTAACTACAGAGAAAGTGAGGAAGACTATCGCCATACCCAGGCCAAGATGGATGAGCCGTATAGACCAGGGGTCAATAGGGTAAAGCGGCTGTCTTAGGTGCACTAGAGACATCCCGATAGCCAAGACAGTGGCTATTATAGCCACAACCTTTTGCAGCATTAATGTTTCCCTCTCAGCATGAGATATGTATTAACCATGAAGGCCTCACAAACCAGAAGGGGGGGGATATCGTTCCCCTTTGAAGAATTATCCCCCCCTTGAAGAATTATCCCTGACCACCAGCTTCAAACTACTTTAATACCCCCATGTCCTTGTAGTATCTTTCAGCTCCGGGATGAAGGGGGATTTTAACATTTGGGCCGTTTTCCAAGGTTGTGTGGTTGGCGGCAACATGGACTGTTCTCAAGTAGTCAAGATTCTCCATCACTGCCTTCACTATTTCATAAGCGGCTCTATATTGTATGTCCTTGTGGCAAGCTACAAGGCTGCCTATGAACAGGCTCGGCACATCCTCATCAATCCCCCGGTAGGAGCCTGCTTCTATAGGCCCTGCGGAAAAGTAGGGGTAAAGTGCGTTTAGCGTGTCCACATCCTCAGGGGTAATAGGGACAAGCCTTATCTTATGAGTGGAGGCCAGGTCGATAATAGAAGACGCAGGAACCGCCGTTGGACCCATAGCGGCAACATCTATCGTTCCGTCCCTCAAAGCCGCTACTGACTCACTCATACCTAGTCGACTGATCTTAAAGTCATCATCTGTATACCCTAAGGCTTCAAATAGATAATGGACCGTATATTCTACGCCACTTCCTGGGCTCCCTGTAGAGAATCTTTTACCCACGATGTCTGCCATCGTATAGATAGGGCTGCTCTGCAAGGTTAGGAGGTGCACATACTCGGGGTACATGAAGAAAAGTCCGCGGAGGCAGTCCAACTTCTCCCCCTCAAATCTCTCAACTCCCAAATATGCTTCCATTGCCACATCAGTCTGTGACTCACCAAGCATCGCTTCCTTAGAAGCAATCAGTCGTACATTTGACACGGAACCACCTGAAACCTCAACGGTGGCTGTAAGTTCGGGGATGTTTTTATTGATTATCTCAGCCCACCCTCCCGCATAGGGATAGTAGGTGCCTCCGAGCCCACCACTGCCTATAGAAAAACTGAATACTTCTAGCGGTTCATCGAGTGGGTCAGCAGGTGTCGTTGGCGTTGGTGTAGGAGTAGGTGTAGGGGTTGGCGCTGCACAACTAGCCACCATTGGTAGAGCCAGCATCAGGGCTAGGCAAACACTACCTAGCAAAATCAGTATTCTTTTTCTTGTCATTTCAGTCTCCTTATTTTTATTTTAGTCCTCGGGTATCCCCATAACTACTTCATCACTCACCTCCTTCTGAAGTCTCCTTTAGTAAACTTCCACCAAGCCTTCTTAGCAAAAGCTTAGTCAGCATACATCACGATAGACCTTTTGTCAACAGGCAGTTGACTTCCTGCCTGTCAAACAGGTGCTCTTGCCAGCCCTCTACTATCCCTGCGTTCTGTCATCTGCTATCTATCCCTATAACTGGCAGGCGGGATGCCACTTGCCCGATTACAGCTGAGGCACCTCACGGGAGGGGCACAGCTTGGGATAAAGAGTAACCCAGCCCCAGTTTCCCCTGGCAGAGCCCGCCTGCTGAATTATCTTAATACTCCTTAGTCCTAGTATGGGGGGAAACGTCCTGTTAACTCCAACCACTTCACAATCCACTTGCTGAATGTTTTGCCTAATTTAATGACCTTGAGATGTGCGTTTGACAGAATGCTCCACTTCACCTCAATGCTCCTTGATTTCCTAGCCTCGCTAGCGGAGTAGGCTGGATGCCACTTGCCCGATTACAGCTGGGGCTCTCCTCACGGGAGGGGGAGCTACAATAATTTAAACCGGTAGGAAGGCAGAATACCCCGGTACCCCAGTTTCCCCTGGCAGAGCCCGCCTACTTAACTTAACTCGTGAGTCAAGCGGTCAGCATCCTGCGGAACTTCATAGAATTTCTCCATCCTTTATCACTGCCTTGCCATCAAACTTCAGTGTTGGTTTTGAAATCACAAAGTCTCGATGGAGGTCTGCTGATACCTTTCCCCCCATGTGAGAGCTGTCCCCTACTGCGATATGGACTGTTTCCCTTATCTTTTCAGCCTCAAGCAGGATGTCAAGACGTCTGGCATTTGGATTTGTGCCAATGCCTAGTTCGGCACAATTTCTACGAGAAAGATAAGGCTCCTCATTTTTCCCACAGGCAAGTGTCTCTTTGAGCCCGCCACCCACCTTACCTCCACCGATGACCTGTGTCACCCGTCCGTCTTCAAAAACAAGAGTCAAATCTTCAGTCAGGGTACACCACCCCTGCTCAACAACCAGAATTCCATTTGCTGTTCCCTCCAATGGTGCACTATAAACCTCGCCAGAAGGCAGATTTCCAAAGGCGCCTTTTTCTGTGAGCATACCGTCATCAATTAGCACCTTCCTCCCTTCCAAGCTGAATTTTAAGTCTGTGCCACCTGGAGATGTCAGAGTGACCTCGTTTGCCTGATCAACCAGTTTTGCTATCTTCTGGCACTCGTCGTGTATCTTTATATAGTCTGTCGCCATTGGGCCTCCCTGGTAGAACATCTCGGGAATGAACCCTGGCATACTAGCAACACGAGTGCCTGATTTGGTAGCGTTATCTCGTGCTTCCGTATGGGAAAGTGAATAGCTCGTTATAGCAACTACTACGTCAGCCTCCCTCATTTTTTCTTCCACTTGTCTCCCGAGCTCAGTGCCAGACCTTCCCGTAGACGAATAGGCATAAAATTCCACTTTGCAACCCGGAAATTTCTGAGCCGCTATCTCACTCACCATTTTGGCAAGTAGAGTTCTCTCTGTCATTTCAGTAAGTTCCTTGCTTTCTTTCTCTACCCACTCCTCCATAGTAGCCACATCTGTGATTACAAGTAGCTTCTCACCACTTTTCACGCCCATATTCACTTTGAACATGTTTACCACGCCTTGCTCGATTTTCTCTCTTCTTTGCAAAAGCTCGGACATTGGAACACCACCTTAATGTTAGGATTCCCCATTAGCTTTAAGCTTGTCAACAAAATCCAGAGTTAAATCATCTAGAAACTGGATGAATTTGCTTTGGTCATCCATTTCATGTATTAAATACTTATATTTCCCCTCGTCCATTTTCCTCTTTACTTCTACAAGGAATTCATCTGCCATATGTGCCTCTTCGAGAATCCCAATCAATCTGCTCGCCCCATCGATCAATCTGAATGGCCCATACAGCTTTGGCTCATCAACACAGCCTCTCGCTGATGTTACCAAGAAGGCAAGCAGGTTGAAAAAATCACCCTTTAACTCTATGCCACTCGACGACTTCATCAATTTCCCTCCTCTTTGGTGCTTTTGGTATGCTTTCAGGATAGCCTAATGCAATCAGCAACTCCGGATTTATATGGTCTGGCAGGTCATATAACCTCTTTACCGCACTTTTACCAAAAGACCGTATAGCACAAGAGCCAATTCCTAAGTCATATGCAGCCAGCATCATGTTCTGGCTGGCCATTGAGATATCCATCAAACCGCTAATCTCAGATGCTCTTTTCAAATCTCTGCAGACGACCACTATTGCTGCCGGGCTTCCAAACATCCCTGGCGAGAAGGCCTTTATCTTTTTGATACCATCGTCATTTTCTACAACAATGAATTTCCACGGCTGCTCATTGCTTCCGGATGGAGACCAGATTGCAGCGGTCAGTATTTTTTTGAGCTGTTCTATGCGTATTTTCTCATCCTTATAGCTTCTTACGCTTCTTCTTCCCTTTATGGCATCAAAGGTCTCCATCAATCCTCCTTATAATTTAATCCCCATCCTATTTAACTCATCACCTATTTCTTCGAGATTCAAGGATTTTAGGGTCTCTAGGTATGGATAGGATGTTCTTTTATCCCACTTGCGGAGCTCGAAATACTCATCCAGCATGCCATCCAACTCTTCCTTCGTGTTTGTTGAACCGCCCTCTGATGGTGACTTCTCGTTCATCAATCTCCACGGGAGTACATGCCATTCTCTGGTTTTACCTAACTTGATGTTATAGCATTGTTCAAGCGTGACGATTCTTTCCCCGGCTTTCATCAATTTATCTTCATCCATACTTATACCGGTAGCATATGAGAATATTTCTGCCATATCTGCTGGAGTAAAACTATAGAGAGACACCGTGACAAATGTACAGAAACCAAGGGCATCGGTAGCTGCATAGCAATCCTCATGCCACTGCACTATTTCAGGCCTTTTTTCGGTAGTATTAGGGGTGGCGTACTTTTCACTTCCTGTTACCTTCTTTATACGGTCAGTGCCTTCCTTACTTCTACCGAATTCAGCTATACATTGTGAGTGTAAGTGGTCTGGGCCTCTTGGGTTTAGAGCAAATGCTAACGCATAACCTTTTGCTCCTCTAGTATCAACCCTTGACTGTTCTAGGCCTCTAGCCTGCACGGCCCACTTATATGAGTCTTTACCAACCTTTTCTGATGCTCTCTTTGTCCCCTCAGCTAACAGGTCTCCTATTCCTTCTCTGAAGGCTATCTTTTTTATCAACTCAAGCATTACACTACTGTCGCTCCAATTCAGTATAACGCCATCAGTGTCCTTTTCGGTGAGCACACCCCTTTCAAAGCTTTCCACTGCCCACTGAATAACGCTCCCGGTTGAAATTGTATCTAGCCCATAAAGATTACATAGTTCATTGCCTTTCAGCAGGGCCTCCGTATCATCTATACATAGCCCAATACCCAGAGCTGCCAATGTTTCATATTCAGGTCCTCCTGAAAAACCAGTTTCAAACTCTGTGTACCGGTGACAACCAACAACACATCCCTCGCATCCTACCCTTCCTTTCAGATAGCCAGCTTCTTTAAGATACTGCCCTGTCAGATAACGGGCTTTATCAACATCAAAAGTGCCTTCTCTGAAGTTACGTGTAGCAATTATACCCAGCAGATTTATCCCCATGATAGAAACAGCTGTGCCAAATTGAGACAGAAATGGGTATCTCGAATCATTCATAATGAGATTCCTACATCTCATGGCACTTTCCTTGAATTTTTCTGGGCTGGCCACCTTAATACCACCAGTACCACGAACTGCCACTGCCTTCAGGTTTTTTGAGCCCATAACAGCTCCGCCGCCGCCCCTACCTGCCGCATGGTATGTGGAAAACATTATCGCTGAGAATAACACCTTATTCTCTCCAGCCGGACCAATACAGGCTACTTGGATATGTTGGTCCTCCAGCTCCTCTCTAATTTTTTCTGTAGTTTCTCTTACATCTTTCCCCCAGAGATGGTCTGCATCCTTAATACTTACTTTTCCGTCATCAATAAAGATATATGCCGGCTTTTTAGATTTGCCTTTGAGCACTAAAATGTCATAACCCGCATATTTTAGTTTTGAGCCCCAATGCCCTCCCGTAGTGCTTTTGAAATACATATCAGTTGTAGGGCTTTTGAAGGTAACAGTTACCCTCCCCGAGCTTGGTGCAAATGTTCCTGTCAGAGTACCTGCAGAGAATATCAGCACATTATCTGAACCTAAGGGCTCCGTATTTTTATCCGTTTCATCCCATAATATCTTAGCACTTATTCCTCTGCTGCCAAGATATTTTTCCACTACTTCGTCTGATATTGGTTTCTCCCCTATCTTCTCACTTGTCAGGTCTACAGTAAGAATCTTACCAGCCATGCAAGGTACGGTCATATCATTCACCCCCTTTTTCTCTAAGTGCTTCTATGTTCTTACGTAAAATACTCGCTCTTTTATCCTTACCAACATCGCGTGCGTCAATAAACCTTAAGGCATCGGCGGGGCATATTTTAACGCATTCAGGATCTCCACCGCACAGATCACATTTTATAACTTCCTCATTTACAAACATGATTGCTCCAAATGGGCATGCAGGAATACACAGGCCACAGCCAATACACTTATCCTTATACCATTCCATGACGCCCTTTTTACTGTTTTTTACTAAGGCATCGGTTGGGCATACTTTTGCACATGGTGCGTATCCGCACTGTGTACAAAACACGGGAGTAAAGAATGCCCTGCTTTCGTTTCTCTCGACTTTAATTCTTGATAGAGACGGGTTAAATTCCCTCTCGTGCTTAAAACTACATGCCCGCTCACATAGTCCACAACCTATGCACTTCTCAGGATATCCCACAAGTACACTCATAAATCCAACTCCTTCTTATAGTCTATCTAAAAGTGGCTTAAAGAGTATTCCTTCTCTTTCTAACATTTCTCTCTCGACAACTGCGCCCTGTTTTAACATTAGAGCAATCTGGACAGTTCTCTTTCCAATGCTTTTTGATGCCCTAATAGCTACCTCCGTATCAAAAAAGTCACCCTTCTCATGCTGTTTCTTAAATGCGTCTCCACCAGGTTCTTTAGATGTCCATCCCCCTGCTCCAATGTATGCTTCCCATAGATCCCCAGCTACAGGAATGCTACCCATCACAAGGGCGTGGTTTATGAGATCCGTGATGGTGTGCTCCTGTCCTGAAAAGATGTGTATACCCTGCGCTATCGCACCAATTACTTTTGCTTGTTTCGCCAGCCCGCCATAATAGGAGAACATCAAGGTATTCCCCAATCTATCTATGAAGCATTTAAGTTGGCCTGGCATTGTCATGTGGTAAACAGGGACCGAGTATATTATGACATCCGCTTTTAGCCATTCATCTCTGAGCTCTTGAAAGTCGTCTTTTTGCACACATTCACCTTTAAGCTCTTTGCATCTAAAGCAGCCTAAGCAGTGTGCAAACTTCTTACCGGCAAGAGAATACCTCTTTAATTCGACCTCTTCGCTTACCTTCCCCGCCTCTTCTAACGCTTGTTCTAGCAGGTATTCACTGTTACTAGGTATCCTCGGGCTACCACATATGCCTAATACCCTTACCTTCATATTTTTCCTTGCTCCTCTCTCTTACCTCAAAATGGAATATATTCTCCTTTATAACCAATGCTCTCGAGAATATGGGCGAACACCTTAAATCCCTCAGGCGTTTTCCACTTTTCATGCGCCCTTTTCCCTATCACTGCTACCTCTAAATCTTCTTTGACATCAGCATTTGTTAAAGGCTCCCCATCTGCTGTAAGCCAGCAAATCAAGTCAGGCACCATAATAATAGGGTTACCCTTCCTCCACACTATCAGATTCTCATTTTTGTAGTCTACGATGATGTCTTCTACAAAGACCCTCCCGTAATCAAACCCTGCCTTAACCTCTTCTGTCTTCTTAGTAACTTTCCCTCTTGCCAGTACGGTACCATCTGTAGCTTTTATCGCCGCCTCGACAGGATCTCTCATAGACTCCCTTGCTTCCCTTATAGCTCTCCCTACCCTTTCCGCTACTGACAACGTGCCTGGTATCACTGCCTCCTTAAGCTGCTTCCCTGTCATTATCTGGCAAACTAGCCCGGCAGTCCCACCAAATACTGTGGTTACAGCCCTGGCTAGTTTTTCGGCCATGTAGGCATCTGTTGGATATAGAATGGCAGAGTTTCCCTTTGAATCTGCCAGTGAAAGCGGTGCAATCGGTATGCCGTGGATACAAAACATAGTCATTTGAAGTTCTGGTACCGCTCTTCCCGCCCCATCACCATCAATCACAGGTAGGCCCTTTACAGCTCCTGCATGGATAGGCCTTACGGAATTAGTACCGCCTGTTTCAAACGGAACAATGTAATCTATTTTCTCGCCTATTACCTCCTCAAATCTTTCGAAGGCAGGTATCGTTTCTCCTCTCCACCCTACCTTAAGCGAGACAGCGGGAGAACCCACACCAGCCACAACGACTACGTTACTGTCGTCTGATACATCCTCTGGTTCGACCAATGTAGCTTCTCTTATTTCCTCTGCAATCGGTAAGGCAACTCTTGGAGAGCCACCTCCTCCCGCTCCAAGTAACGATGCTCCTTTTATTATGTCTTCTATTTCTTGCTTATGTAGTATCCTTTTCATCATTCCCTTCTTTCAACTTTTTATTTTGATTGTGACTTACTCATCTCCTAATCATCATTCCAGGAAGCCATAGAGCCAGCTGGGGAAATATCATAACCAGAGCCATACCAAGTATCATGATGCCGAGGAAAGGGAATATAGAGCGGTAGATGTCTCCTATGCTTACCCCGGGAGGGGCGACTCCCTTAAGATAGAACAGGACGAAGCCAAAGGGTGGTGTTACCAGAGCCATCTGTATGTTCATGATAAAAAGAATTCCGAACCAGGTAGGGTCAAAGCCTAAAGGCTCAATTATGGGGTAAGCGATAGGGGCTATGATCCAAATGATCGGGAAATCGGCGACAAACATCCCCAACACGAAGACAACCAACATTATTGCTATGAGAACAAGCCATCGATTGACTTCTAGTCCCAATAGTAGCCCACTAAAGAACTCTGAACCCCCAGCAACACCCCATGTGTTACTAAAGGCTATAGCGGCAAATCCAATCCACAAAATCATGCCAGTAATTCTAAAAGTGGTAAGTGCTGCCTCTTTTATAACTTGCCAGGTCAACCGGCGGTGGACAGCAACTGCTATGACGGTGCCCAGAGCACCCATAGCGGCAGCCTCAGTAGGAGTGGCAAGTCCCAAAAAGATCGACCCCAAAACAGAAAAGATAATGAATATGGGTAAGATTAACGCTCTGGTTAAGACTACTTTTTGTCTCAGGGTAAACCTCTCCTCGAGCGCCGGGCATAACTGCGGCTGGAGTAAACCTCTTATACCGATATAGGCACAAAACAGAAGGGTAAGGATGAGACCAGGGATTATCCCCCCCATAAACAGCTTACCTACTGATGTTTGGCTTGTCACGGCAAGTATAACCATTGTTATGCTGGGGGGGATGAGAATCCCCAGCGTCGACGGACCGGCTACAGCACCAAGGGCTAAACTCTTGTCATACCGGCGTCTGAGCATAGCAGGAACGGCTATAAGCCCCATGGTGGTAGCAGCGGCAGCGGCTACACCAGTCATAGCAGCGAAGAGGGCACATATGACCGTTGTTGCCATGGCTAGACCACCTCTTACCGCAGCAAACCAGCGGTGGACCGCCTCAAACAGCTCATCGGCTATGCCTGAACGCTCCAACATAAGCCCCATGAAGATAAAACAGGGAATACTAATCATGGGGGACAGCATCATTAAACCGTAGGTGTAGAAAACGACCTTGAAGAGACCCTTAGTACCCCACAGGAGTAAGGTAACTGCTACCGTTATACCACCCATCCCAAAGGAAATAGGCACCCCCAGTATGAGGAGCAGTATCAAACCACCAAACATTATCAGGGTTAAAAGCTCAATACTCACATTGTCTCCCACTGATGGCAGTGATGAAGTCGCGGCTATATTTAGCCAATCCCTGGAGCAATATCAGAAAAGCCCCCACAGGTACCATCAGCTTAACTGGGTAAATGGGGGCACGGAAGGGGGTATAACAAGGCTCCAACATGCTCAAGGATGTCCAGGCAAAACTAGACCCGTACCATAGCAATACACCACAGAAAGCAAAGAAGAGCGGAGCGGTAACCAGGTCAACAATCGCCTTAGTCCTTAGAGGGAAGCGAGAGTAGACCAAGTCCATAGCAATATGTCCCTTGTGGAGAAGGACGTATGCTCCGGCAAGGATACTATAGGCGGCAAATATCCGCAGGCTTACCCCGTGAGCCCATATAGTAGGTGCGTTGAATGCATATCTCATCACTACCTCCCATACCAACACACCCACCATGGCATAAAATATAAGGGCAACCAGTTTTCCCGACCATTCGCTGATAGTATCAATAGCTTTAAGCAAAGTCTTCATATCCCCTCCCTCGTCCTTCCCTGAAACGGGGGCAGAGACATCGCCCCACCCCCGTCATTCACCACCTATCTGCTTTCATTTCAGGATAGGGTCAACCTCCCGCTCCACAAAACCCTGTTTACTTCTAAGAGTTCACTCACTTAATACCCTGCCATTGTCATGAAAGTCTTAACTATTTCCCATCCTTCAGCAAAGTACGGACTCTCTTTGGCATACCTCTCGTAAATATCCTCGGCAAAGCCAGTTAGTTTCTTCAGCTCTTCCTCAGGCAAATATGTCACAGTGAATCCCCAGTCCCTCTTGACCATCTCTAGGTTCATCGCATCGTCGTGACAGAAATAGCCCACTCCGTAGGAAACAATAAAGTCCGCAGCAGCAAGGTAAAGTATTTGTTTGAGGTCATCAGGTAGGGCGTTCCAGGAGTCCATATTTGCCAGGAATTGGTTGGCACCTCCAGCTTGCACGGTATCCCAAAGCACGTAGTTGGTGTGCTCGTGAAATCCCATTTTAACTGACGAATCCAGAGGACCAAACACCACCCCATCACAAACGCCCTTCTCCAGCGCCCCATAAACCTCCCCTCCAGGGAAGTAGACCGTTGCCGCTCCTGCCGCTGTAAACACTTCTGCTATCTCACCCATGCATCGAATCTTCATCCCTTTAAGGTCGTCTACCTTCCAAACCGGCTCCTTTGTCAGCAGTCTGGAATCATAAGCTGGGACGCCACGCACCTCTTGAATATTGAACTCGGCATAAGCCCTTTCCAGCACATCTTTAAGTCCCATTACATGATAAACGGCAAGATAATCCACAGCGTTTCGTATGGTAAAGGGGAGCCCAGCGGCTATGCCAAAAACAGGGTCTTTGCCTACCCACAGACCTGGGGAAGTAAGAAGCACGTCTATCACGCCCTTGGACAGAGCTTCAAACGCCTCTTCACGTGGCATTAACTCCCCATCTCCGTAAAAGGTGATGTCCAAGCGGCCACCACTTGCTTCCTTAACCCGTTCGGCCCATTCTACGCTACGATCAAAAGCAGTTAGCCCCCTGCCTATATGGAGTGGTATCTCCCACTTGTATACCTCTACCTCCGCTGTTGGTGTCGGCGTCGGGGTTGGGGTAGGTGTAGGCGTTGGGGTAGGAGTCGGTGTAGGCGTTGGCGTCGGTGCAGCACAGCCAGCCACCATCGGCACCGCCAACATCAGGGCTAGGCAGACACTACCTAGTAACATTAGTATTCTTTTCCTTGTCATTTGAGTAATTCTCCTTTTCAATGATTTTGTCACCTTCGGGTATCCCCTCTATCATCTCATTTCTCACCCCCTTCGCGGTCTCCCCGCTTCTCAAATTTAATGCCATTACTCCACTGCTTGATAAGCAACCGGATGAAGGCTGATACTGATATACCAAGCTTCTGGGCCTCTTTTTCTAGTTTCTCGGCATCTTCAAGGGACACCAGGAACCTTATCATCTTCCGGTCTTTAGGCATTAGACCCACCTTTTAGCTAAAAAATAGCACATCTTTAGCACTGTGTCAAGCCCTTTATTGACAAAATATCAACGACCATTGATATACTGAGAGGAAACTAGTACCCAAATGCTAAGCTTTTCTCCCATTTTTGAGTAAAAGCTTACCTATAATATCAATCACGATAGACCTTTTGTAACAGGCAGTTGACTTCCTGTCTGTACAACAGATGCTCTTGCTAGCCCTCTATTATCCCTGCGTTCTGTCATGTGCTATCTATCCCTATAACTGGCAGGCGGGATGCCACTTGCCCGATTACGGCTGGGGACCTCACGGGAGGGGGAGGTTTTGATTTAAGCCAATGGGCTGAAAGGACCCATGGCACCCCAGTTTCCCCTGGCAGAGCCCGCCCGCTGGACGACCTGGGGAGAATCTTTTACCCACGAGGTCTGCTATAGTATAGATGGGGCTGCTCTCCAAAGTCACAATGTGCAGCCCCACCTTTCCCAATTACAATGCTATTGTACTGTGGCCCTCAGAGTCTCCTCAATGGCTATCCTAATCCCGTCAATTGTGCGTTGCAGTTCCAGTGACACACCTACTCTCTCCCCAATGAGCTCATTCCATTCCGGTGAACCGGGCGTAAGTTCCTGGAGGTCATTGTATCGGAAGAGTGCGCTATATTCTGGCCGCTGCGGGATGTGGATAAAGCCAGCTATAAGTTCAGGGTCCTCTTCGGTCATCAGAGCTAAGTGGTAGGTCATGTAATTGCACATGTACCAGCCGGGGGTAGCCATCGGGCGACCATCATCTGTATA
Organism: Chloroflexota bacterium; assembly: GCA_030611015.1. Taxonomy (GTDB): domain Bacteria; phylum Chloroflexota; class Dehalococcoidia; order GIF9; family AB-539-J10; genus RBG-13-51-36. The sequence goes on from JAUWQP010000028.1 coordinate 17,663, forward strand.
ACCTGTTTGGTGACCCAGCCGCGCCGGGATGCCAGCCTCCAGCATTGCCATGACCATTTCCACATAGAGCAGGTTGCCTTCCATCCAGTCATCGCCGCCTTCCAAGACCGGGTCATCAATACCGTCATAACAGACCATACCTGGTGTGCCTGGTGCCACTGCATCACAGCCACTCATAACGTTAGAACCCCATGGCTCTGGCCGAATACCTCTGGCAGCGCCAGATGTTCCCAGGCCGATGACAATGTCCGGGTCAAACTCAGCAATGCCGTCCTCTACCGTCGGCATTACCTCAGCCCAGACGACCGGCACGGCTATACCATGAACCTTGCCCGTGGCGATAACTGTTCCGCTGGCGTCGCGGGCTTTAACCATCTCACCGTCCAGTGCCATGGCTACAGCCTCGGCATTGTTAATACACCCTGGGGGTATACCATAGTACCAGCCATATCCAGCGACCAGAATCGTGAGTGGCGGACTGGCGCCCTCATTATCTGGCGCCTTGGCAAATACCCCACCAAAGGCAAACAGACTTGACAGCACCAACACCACTACTAGCAGTACTGCTAGACCAACTTTCTTCTTCAAGTTTCTACTCCTTTTCGATTAGATTTTTATTCCTCCTCCACCGCCCCGTTTATTTCCTATAGGCATCACCTCCCTATTTATCTCATCCAGCTGCTTCTGAGAGAAAGATACGGAGGCAAAGAAACAGACTCGGCAACCTTTACCAGTTCTTCTTTAGGTATGTCTTTACTCGCAAATAGAATCATCTCAAATTCTCCATCTTCACCTGGGTCAGGACGCCAGTACCACCAGAGCGCATAAAGAGTCTCATGATCTCGAATGACTCCTGTCCGCCCACCAATGTTCACTCTCTCACCGGGGATTTTTAGCCCGACCCCTCCTTGGTCAAGCCAGCGTACGAACAGTTTCATTTTGCATTGAAACACGTAACGTTGGCTAGTAAGATAAGGCGTATCACCGGCGTAGACAGTATATGTTTCCAGTTTCTTCTCGCCAATTCCCTCGTCAGAAATGAGTATACAGACCTCAGTGTCGGGGTCGATATAAACCTCCTGAATCTTAAGGCCTTTGGGTAAATAAGCCGGTGCCGGTACATTAACCCCTAAGATACTGCTGGCCTCGTCTAATGTTGTCTTGTTAAAGGCAACTTCAAGTGTGCTTGTGAACGATCCATACGGACAGGAGGTAGCACACGACAAGCCGCTTGTCACCATCAAAAGCGCCAGCGTAGTTACCGCCAACGTCTTTACGAAGACCTTCGGTCTAGAGCCACTGAGATTCACATTCATTCCAGAGTCCTCTGAGACACCTTAACCGTAAACCTTCCAATAGTAATATTCTTTGACCCATACCCAGTCATAAGGAAAGTGGCTTCTGAGGCTCTTAAGCTCCCTGCCGTAACTAGGGGTTACTTTATGCCAGTCGGGAGTTGCATCATCTATATAGACTCTTAAGTCCTTCGCCCTGATTATCTTTAAATCAGGATATCTCCTATTATCGTACATGCCCCACTCTTCCCATAGGTTATGACCATTATATTCGTGTGTGCCTGAGCTCGAGTACTTACGCTCCCACGCTGCTGTATACCAGTTGTACAGGCATGCCCACCATTTCTGTTCCTTCTCATCCCATATTAACTCAGTATTATAATAGCCAGATAAATTGTAACGACTCCATGCTGCATTATCATCACGTTCGATTTCTATGGCAGTCTGCCACCCTGGGGTTTTGGAGTGGTCGTAAATAGTCCACAACCTTTTCATTACGCCGCTTTCTTTATGGTAGTACGTAACCACCTCCAATGGGCAGTAGTTAGCACCCAAAAGTGTTGGTGCGAATAACCACTCGTCCTCATCCACATTGAGTGATTTCCAGGATTTCTGTCGTGCAAAGACTGCTGTTAGGTTTTCATCCCCATAAATACGTGTACCAATCCATTGGTGGTCAACCGGGTCGCTAAAGACTGCTGTTAGGTTTTCATCCCCATAAATACGTGTTCCTTTCCATTGTTGGTCAACTGGGCCGTCTCTTAAGCCTCCACCCTTTTTCGTCAGGATAAACTCTGGGTCAAAGCGTGTTCCTTTGCCCATATTATGGAGGGCAGGTTTGTAGTTAGGGCTCTCTGGATTCAGCAGGTTAGCCCGAGGACACGAATCTGGAACGGTTTGTGATATGTCAGTAACTGGTTCAGGCCACTTGATTCCGACAGGTACATCGTCGGGCTGTTCAGCACTTACCGGTGCCACTACTATAGTCAAAAGTAGAGTAAGCACTAGCAATATTCCACACAGTTTTGATACTTTTTTCAAGTTTCTACTCCTTTATTAGATTTTTATATCAGTATCAATCGGTCTTTCCCTATCGTCTTTAAACCATAGGCATCACCTCCCCAGACACCGTTCAACCTCACCGCCTTTATCCCCCTCCCCTTCAAAGGAGAGGGGGTGAGAACTTGATAGGCGGGATGCCACTTGCCCGATTACAGCTGAGGCACCTCACGGGAGGGGGAGGTTACAATTTAAGCCATTGGGGGAAGCCTATAAACCCCCTGGCACCCCAGTTTCCCCTGGCAGAGCCCGCCTTCTAGCTCACAAGCTGCTTTTTGAAGCTTACCTCTTTGAATCTGTTATTTCTATAAGTTCATCAATCAATTTCAGCCCGGAGCCGGTTAGAGGCAACAGAACTTTATCTC
>JAUWQP010000094.1 GCA_030611015.1 Chloroflexota bacterium
TTGATACATATACTTCATATTCGACTCGCATCTCCAAGCTCATATGATTATCAAGGATCAGATATGGAGTCGATATCAATGTATAGAATTGAGATGAACCGGGGTTATTAGTGCGTGCACTGAGGTATTCTGTTCGACCTCGGCCGGTACACTGAAATATTTCGGCCAGCTCTGCATCGTTCTGGCATTGCTCACGCTGGTGCCGCTAGTTGTATCCATTATACTCGGCGATTACCGTGTTACCCTCCGATATGCCATTGTTGTGGCGGGTGTCTTTGTGACAGGATTTTTCCTGCAAAGGCTGCCGAGTCCCAAACGCATCCAAACAAACGAAGCCATGGTCGTTACCGCTTTGGTGTTTCTATTTGCGCCGATGGTGCTGACGTGGCCTACCATGGCTTCCGGCTTAAGCTTTACAGATGCGCTATTCGAGACCATCTCCGCAGTAACAACAACAGGCTTGAGCGTTACGGCTTCAGTGGCAGATAAACCGGCTATATTCCTGTTTTCCCGTGCCTGGATGCAGTGGGTCGGGGGTCTGGGTATCGTCATTCTTTTCGTGGCAACCATGATTCGGCCGGTCTGGCAGCCAAGCGCATTGGCGATTTAGAAGACTACGAGGATGACCTGGTCGGTAGTACCAGGATACATGCTCGCCGTGTGATTATTGTCTACTCAATATTGACCGGTTTCGGCATTGTCGCATTAGGGTTGCTGGGTGCCGGATGGTTCGACAGCCTAATATACTCTCTTTCCGCAGTATCTACCGGAGGGTTTTCACCTCATGATGCCAGCCTGGCGGGACTTAATAGTCAGTGGCTGCAAGCGATGGTGATATTGCTATCAGTGGCAGGCGCTATTCCTCTGGTCTTATACTTCCGCTCATTTAAAGAGGGCGGAAGAGTGTTAATGCGAGACCGCCAGCTGCAGGGGCTTCTTATAGCCGGTTTGGTGGCAGCGTTACTTATGGCATGGTTTCTCTTTACCCAGGATGGTTTCAGCTGGATTCAAGCCCTGCGCCATGGAGTATTAAACGCTTTTTCTGCTCAATCAACAGCGGGCTTCTCTACATTGGATATTTCTCAACTCAACGCTGGTGCAAAACTTACGCTTATTTTTCCCATGTTTCTGGGCGGCGGCGCCGGGTCTACTGCCGGGGGCATCAAGATTCTACGTTTATTTATTCTGGGGCAGTTACTATACATTTTTCTACAGCGCCCCAGTATGCCCAAGCAAGCTGTTGCCGAGGCCAGTCTTGGCAAGCGCCGGCTGGAAACAGACGAGATACAGAACGCTCTAAGCATCATTTTTGTTTTTCTGACGTTCATTGCAATTTCATGGTTAATATTTGTAGGCATGGGGCATAACCCGCTTGATTCGTTATTCGAGGTTGTCTCGGCGATTGGGACAGTCGGGTTATCGACCGGAATAAGTGCTCCCGACCTGCATCCGATTCTTAAAGGAGTTCTATGTGCAGATATGCTTCTTGGAAGATTGGAAATTATTGCCTGGTTAGTGCTATTCTATCCTCGGACTTGGATTGGAAGGAGAATGGAGGAATAATATGAGGATTGTATTTTCAGGAGCCAGCCCGTTAACGATTATAACAGCTAAAACACTGATAAAACAGGGGCACGAAGTAGTTATTATAGAAGTCAATAAGGAAAAAATCGACCAAATTTGCGATGAACTGGATTGCAGCTTCCTGCACGGCGATTCGGCCAGGCCGGCAGTACTCAGTCAGGTTGATCCCAAAAACAGCGATATTCTATTTTGCCTGACCAATAGCGACCAGATTAATATCATCACATCCCTGCTGGGACGCTCCATGGGCTTTAAGCGCGTTATAACCAGCATCGAAGATACGGATTTGGAGCAATTATGCCGCGAACTCGGGCTTGAAGATACTATTATCCCGGTATGGACGATGAGCAGGCACCTGGACAATATGATACGCGGACTTGACAATATCAATTTATCTACGTTGTTAAAAGAAGATGCTAGATTTTTTACTTTTACGGCTGGTGAGGAGGACGCAATTTGTGTTAGTGAACTGGGGCTTCCCAAAGATGCGCAGGTCGTTTTTTACTATCGTGACAATAAATTTCACTTTGCTGATAACGACACAAAACTCCGTAAAGACGACGAGATTGTCATCTTAACCCACAGCAAAAACCTTCCTGATTTTAATGAACGCTGGTATCCGAAGGAAGTCAGCAATAAGAATCCCAAGAAATGACTCCGCTCCGCCACTCACAGATCCGCAAATACCTGGGGGGCTATTTCCTTTACTATCTTCCGCATTTCCTCAGCGACAGCCATCATTTCAGGAAGCGCTCGCTTGGATGTGCGCAGCTTGATGATATGGCGAATTTCGCGGAAATTCCAAGTACAGATTATCTGGGTCTCACAGGCGTTGGGAAGGACATAGCGAGCAATCTCAGCTTTTATCCCCCTGGCTAATAAGTCACCATAGGCTTGCCAGCAGGCTGTCATTGCCTCCTCGAATTGCTTATGAGCAGCTTCGTTGTCTTCGATTGGAGGCGGCTCGATATATCTTGACTCGGTTTCCTTCACATATCGCTGGCTTCTCTGGCTGTAACTTGCCACCCTATGCCTGACAAGCTCATGGGTCAGGACGCGGCTGGCACGAATGTAGAAGGTAGCACAGGCATGTTCAACCATTGACTCATGCCCGATCTCCAGCCACTTCTGGATTCGGTCGGGTACCGTGCCTGTTTTATCCTGTGTGTCCCAACACAACCTACCTGCTGTCTCTATCAATTTTTCGGCATCAGGGGTGACAGCAAGTAACTTCACTTCTACGTCATACTTATCGATCATCGCCTATTTACTAAAGCGTAAGTTTCCATGGCGTCCCTGGAGGGATTCGAACCCACGACCCGCTGCTTAGAAGGCACGATACAGCTTTGAAAGTTCACACTTTTGTGAACACCAGGGATAGCCTGCAACCTCTCCATTAGTTCTGCTGGACACTTCCTCTGACCTAATAATATCATGGACAAATAGCTCTTGGATATTCCCAACTCCTTTGCAATCTTTGCCTGGTTTAGTCTCTTCATTTTGCCTCCTTTTGTAGCTAAACTTCTGTTCCTGACTGCTATCAATATGCTATCATGGTGCTATCGCTGCACCATCACCTCTTCTTTGCCTTTCTCTTCCTCTTATAACTCAAGTCCAACACTATCCAATCCCTGGCTAACTTCACTCCCTTGATTTCACCTTTAGCTAGTAGCCTTCTCACTTGGCTGGTATCCAAGCCTAGCTTCTGTGCTGCTTCCTTGACGCTGTACATAGCTGTATTATACACGCCTACAGGCATAATATCAAATATATATTAAGCATATTAGAGTGACTACATTGGATTATGTTAAAATGGGGTAAACATAAGCATGCTAATGGAGGTGAAATATGTATCCACCGCTTAGTGGGATAGGGACTTTGTTATTGTTTCTCGTAGTTATTGGTGCAATTGGTCTGGGCTTGATGATAGCCTTAATAATCTTTGTTTTTAGCAGACGCAATAGAGAGACACCACCTCAGATTACTGTTCACAACCAAGAAAGTCCCCGCCAAGAAGATATGTCACAAATTATGAACAGAATTGATGATTACCATAGAGAAGATACTCAAAGACAAAATAGGTGGCACTACCAGATGCTAGGCTTTGTGATGTTGGGATTTGGTCTTGCTGTGGCAAACTTTGCTATCGCACAAGTGACTCCTTTAGCGACAATAATTTCAAGCGTTGAAGCTGCAATATTCGTTGTGTTGGGAATTTTCCTTTCTACATTCTACGCCAATAGATTTAGATAAGAGTAGCTATTGCCAATCCTCGCACACAGGACAAGTCCCTTGCACCAGTAACTCTGGATACCCTGCAAAGTGCCAAATCTGATTATGTTTGGCGATTGGCAGTATTTACAGGTAGTATTGTTCGTACTATTCCTCTAGTTCTTCTTCCATTTGCCACGATGCTCTCAGATTCGACCCCTCTAACCTGCATTCAAGAGCCATTTTTCGTGCAGATTTATACCACTGTGTATTCGGGACACTGCTATAGAGGACTTCATATTCCAACGACCCCGAAAACCTTTCTGGTTTGCCCTCCAACTTTATACTTTCAAAATAATATTGCCGTGTTCGCAATGGGTGAATGAAACCAGAAGTAGTCGAAACCTTTGGATTCTCCACTGTTTTCCCACCTAAAGTGGCTTTGAATTTCGTTACCTTCATTTCAATCATTTCTTGGCATGTGTTATGGAATTCTGCTCCGACCTGCACTGAAATACTATCAGGGAATATTTTTGTTCTTAATGCTGCACTATTAAACGCTAGATTATGTCGCACTACGGATAAGATGGAGTCATATTTCTGTTGAACTTGCTTAGCCAGTTCTATGGCATCATCTCTTTGTCTATAAGGTGCTCTAAACAGGTGCCAAATGAATATGAGGGTAAATACTGCAACGGCACCAACAATTATTCCTACAGCACCACCAAGGGTGGGGTAAAGATATTGTTGTAACTTGCTTGAATTTTCGGGAATTCGCCAAGCCCCTATTATGCCGCCTATCACACCTGCCACTGCAGCCCCCATAACTTCCCAAATCCAAAAGAATTTGGCTGAATTGCGGAAGTTTTCTGTATCTATCCATGCCCTACGCCATACTGATTCTCTGACCATATTGATATTCTACCACTACGCCAACCACGAGCATACTTCACCCACTACACCAAGTGCTTGACAAGGCTTGTATCTTGTGATACAATCCCGCCCAAGATTAAATAAAGTATTACCAACTAGGAGGGAAGGAAATTCCAGTGATTTCCTTCCTCTTTTGTTTTCTAGGCAGGCGAAAGTCACTCAGTGAATCCTAGGAAATTCGGTCAGGGAAACCTAGGAAAATCAGTGAATGGAATGATTCAGTGAAGTGGCTTTGAGGAGGAGATATGTATTAAGGATTGAGGAGGCAGTGTGGAAAACAGAGTCCAGGAGATTGAACTGGACAAAGGAGAATAACAAAATGAACGAAAATATAGACTTTAAAGATAGAGAACTTGTCTGTGTAGACTGCGGGCTAGGGTTTACCTTTACTCAAGATGAACAGCGATTCTTTTGGAGCAAGGGTTTGGCTGAGCCTAAAAGATGCAAACCTTGCAGGATGCTAAGACGAAGAAGCTTAGTGAGTATAGGGAGGGGTGACCATAATGAATCAAACAGTTCAACAGCCTGATACACAAAGTCAATCCCAATGCTTTCCGATTATGACAGCAGAAGACAGAATAGCACAAGGGATAAGTTCACCCAGTCCTCTAGTAGGCGACTTGCTCTTTTGGAGAACAATAGCTGCACTGGGAGCAGCCGAAGACAGCTTCAAAACAAATTGGATGACCCAACTAGCTATATGTTTGGCTGTTGGCATTCCTTGTTACTCATATAGCTGTCGGAAAAGCCAAGTTGCCTATCTTGTTTTAGAGGGTGGAGAAGACTATATCTTGGAGAGGATGGAAGAGAAGATTCAGGCTATGGGGGTGAATCGTGAAGAAGCCTTGCGGGGAATTTACACCCTGAACTGTACACAATTACAGTTGGATGATGAAGATACCATCAAGCAATTGGGAGATGACCTGTGTAATTTGAATCCAAAGCCCGATGTAATAATTTTTGACCCTATCACTTATGCTCTTGATGAAGATGTCCGTTACTCACCTAATAAAACCAGGCTGATTAGAAATGCAAACAAGATAGTTGAGGAGTTAGGTGGTGGTGTTGTGCTCTTCGTAGTACACACCCGCAAAGGGGCTAAAGATAACGCAGATATGGATGATTTTCTAGGTAGTGGGCAGATAGCAAGGGCAGCAGCTACAAGGATTAAACTTTACAGGGGTGATGGCGATAGAGTTAGCATGTATGCCAAGACAAGGCATGCTGACAGACCGGACAAAATATCTCTTGTGTGGAAATACCCTTTACTTGAGCTTGAACAAACGACCTTACGACCAAGGGAAGAATGCAAACTCGCTGTCTCCCATTCTTTGGAGCACGCTCCTTACAATATAAAGGCAATGGTGCTTGGTGACCTAGTAATGCAAGTATCAACAAGCACGAACCACAATCCGAAAACCGTCAGGTCCGTTATAACCAATCTGGAGGTGGAAGGTAAAGTAGAGATACTGAGAGTTCCAGGCAGTGCTACTAAAGTAGTGAGGTTAGTTTAGCTTTGGCCTATGTGGAAATCAGCGGAAAATTGGAAATCCAAATAACCGTACATACTACCTGGACATACCTTTTTCCAATTTTCCAACAAAATCCATATAAGCTAGGAAGAGTAGTCACAATGCTTTAATGATAGAGGAGTTAAGAATATGGTAGAAAAGGAAGCAATTGAATCTAGACGATTGAAGGGCAAAGAGGCTGCCGAATTTGAGGAAAAGGTAACCAAACTAATTAAACGCTGGAAGTATCTGCTCAAGCTCCCTTGGGATATTGAGGTGTTTGCTGTAACACATACAACTCAACTAACTGGGCTTGGAGAAGACACCGTTATTCATAGGGAAGATGATAATAAAGCAAAATTGGAAATTACCATGTCTGACATGCATCCATATGAACTAGAAAAGCGGCTCGTGCATGAGTTATTACACCTTCCCCACTTGGAACTAGAGCACAAAATCCTTGAGAATATTCCTGAGGCAACACGAAATAAGATATATGAGGAAGTCTTTGCTAAGAGTGGTCTCCCTTGGGATGAGGTACTAGTAGATTATTGGGCTGAAACCTTAGTATGCCTTGCTCATGGCTTTTATCCTCGCTACCATGACCCACCAGAAGATAGTTTCTTTGACCTAAACCGCAGGCTACCTATGGATTTACGAATATTTCCTGATAAAAATGGTGAATACAAGAGTCAAACCCTTAAAGTACCTATGAGTGAGATACCGCAGATATATGAAAATTGCAGGATGGCAATGTCAGGGCTTCTTTGATATGGCACAAAGGATGGGAGCTTCAAAGGTTACTACCTAAGGCGGGGGGCTACGCCCCCCTTCCTTAACCTTCC
>JAUWQP010000107.1 GCA_030611015.1 Chloroflexota bacterium
CAGAGATCACCGAGGAGTCAGAATCCAAGACCTAAACTGGTTTACCCGGTATATAGGTGCCGCAAGAGTCCGCGGCTTCGCAGACCTGGACACTGAAGACGAGGAGTTCCCTGTTTTGGAACTCCTCATATATTGTGGCGGCGATGTTCTCTGAGGAGGGGTTAACCTTGTCAAACGGGGGCACATCGTTAAGACAGGTAAGGACGAAGCCGGCTAAAATCTCCCTGAGGTGCCGCTTGAGCTCGGTAAAATCGTAGGCCAACCCGGTCTTGTCCAGCTCCGTAGCCCGCAGCGTTACCACCACCTCGAAGCGGTGCCCGTGAAGGTTCTCGCATTTCCCCCGGTAGCCCCTCAAAGCATGCGCCGCGTCAAAGTGTTCTCGCACTTCTATTACGAACACAACTTTCTCCTTCCATATCTTTAGCAATTATAACATAGCTTTGAAAAGAGAGGTCGTGCTGGTAAGATGATGTGCTGCTATATGGCGTCATGCTGACGGTCTGCCAAGTATCGCCATGACAAGCGTAGATAATGAACCTTTGGTTAGATTGTGCAACAATGAAGCTATGTATGCCTGTCACAACGTGACTAGTATGCTTTGGAGTGCACCCCTCTGACTGGACAGGTAGGGTTAGGAGAGTCTGGCAGGGTAGCGCGGTAGCGGGCTGATCCACTGGATGGAGTTAGTATCTTCTAGGTTTTCCACGGCCACCGAAACCCCCACCTCTTCCGCCATCATAGGGCCTACCACCCCTCTCGCCCTCAGACCGAGGCCGCGATTCGTTGACCACAATTGTCCGCTGATTCAACACCTTGCCCTTGAGACCCTCAATCGCAGCCTGGCCCTCAGCCTTTGCTGGCATCTCGACAAATCCAAAGCCTCTGGGCTGGCCACTGTACTTGTCCATGACGATGCTAACCGAGTCTACCTTCCCGAAAGCCTCAAATTCGTGCTGTAATTCGGCTTCAGTTACATCACGTGAAAGATTGCCCACGTATATTTTCACGAGGCTCCTCCTTTCCCTCAATAGAAGTTTACGTGTAACCCCCTGCAACAGACTTAGAACGATCGGAGGCCAGCAATAATCCCGGCCTCCGATGTCTAGTTGCCGTTAAATTACCAGCGCCTGTTCCCTTTGGTTTTATTGTAGCAACTGCTGCAATACACTGGTCTGTCTTCTCGGGGCTCGAAGGGTACCTGCGTCTCGATACCACATTCAGCACACACCGCAGGGAACATTTGGCGGTTGAATCTGGAGCCACCAAACTCGCCAGATCCGTTGCGCTGTGCCCTTTTTGCCTGGCGGCAGGATGGGCAGCGTCGGGGCTCATTAGTGAATCCCTTGGCTTCATGGAATTCCTGTTCGCCGGCAGTGAAGGTGAACGTAGCACCACAATCAGAACATTGTAGAGACTTGTCCACAAAACTCATCGGATGACCTCCTCTCTTCTTAGTAGTTGGCTAGAGTTTTGGTCATCCAACGTTGGGGTAAATATGAGGCAAATTTTACCGAGGATCAGACAACCTAGACCGGAACCACTTAGTTAAGTATACACCATAATCTCTTATTTTGCAAAAAATCCCCCAAGTCAGCGGAGCGCGGGAATGGGCCGTCAGGATCGGGGATGCGGGTTGGCCGGATGCAGACAAAAGACCCAAGGATAAGAACTTTTGAGAAGTGATTGCCTTATCCAATAGCACCCTCATGCCTCAGGCGCTCCGCGGCTTGGATCACCAGCGGTGCAGATTTGGTCCAGAAGAGACCATATTCATATTCCTTAAAATTAACCCTACGCATGAACTCAACTTTGCCACTTCCATAGCACAGGATCCACACTAGCCCTCTGAAGGGGTGACGAATGATGCTAGAGATGATGGTTCGCCAGAGGGCTGGAACGCTCATCTCCTTTGCTATCAGGCCTTTGCCGAAGTACTGACGCGACTGTTTAGTGTAGAAGAAGTACCTGCTCCACTGATGACTGAAGTCTGCAACTGATATGGACGGTCCATAATAGAAGATAGCATCCTCAGCCCATACAAACTTGCGGCGCTGTTGAATACAGCTGTAGAAGATAAACTGGTCATCAGCGAGATAGAGTGGCACGGAAAGCTGTTGATAAAAGTCTCTTGATAGCGCCATTACGCGTCCGTCAATACTCCACCATGACATATCTTTTTGTTTTTTAATTCTGTCTACCAGGATCCAGTCAAAATATCCCGCCTGCTTTGCTGGATTGAGGCTAAGGCCAGGGCAGACTCGGACAAGACCACCCTGGACTAACGCAGTCCTACAATCACGGAAATACTGTACCAGCTTCAATATGCTATGTTCCCCCGCCAACCTAACGTCGGCGTCGATAAGAACGAGAACATCCGCATTGGTGACTGAGAAGGCTAGATTTATTGAGTCCTGCTTGCCTTTCCTTTCTTGCTTTCTGATTAGTTTTACCCTTTGGTCTCGGGTGGCAAATTGCTGTACGATATCATCTGTTTGATCTGTCGATGAATCTGATATCACGTATATATGTTGAATTTGAAACCGGTCATCCTCCTTTGTCATGACCACATCATCCAATAAGTCTCCAATACAACTTCCTTCATTGAACGCAGGAATGGCAACATCAATGGTTATCCTTGCCTGCAGTGGCTTCACCCTACTCATATCCCACGGGAGAACTTCGGTGGTCTCTAGTTTAGCTCCATGTATCATGTGTGCCTCCTTATTGCCATCCTGGTGCGCTTGTATTTAGGTGCTTGGCATGCTCAAACGGTGCTTTGCTACCAATATTAAACCAGCATTCCCTATATCGACTAATGTGGTCATGCCAATCCCAACCTCGCGGGCTGTCAAGTCATCTAGCAAGCCTAAAATTTGGCCCATTAACTTAAAAATAGCTTAAGCCTCAATTGCCAAACATATAATCTCATTTTCGCTTCTACAATATTCTCGTTGAACATGGCCTACTCCTCTTCTGAGGATAGCCTCGGAAACATCGACACACCACCTATGTCCATTTGTCGTTATTCACGGCCCAGTATATTCTTGTACACACGCTCATAATTATCTACCATTCGACGAGCGCTGAACATGTCCTCCACTCTCTCTCGGCATGCTTCGGGACTAATCTCGTCAATATGCTTTGCCGCGTCGATAAACTCTTCCATCGTTTCTACCACAAAGCCCGTGATTCCGTGGTCAATGACCTCAGGTGCGGCCCCCTTTTTGAAAATCACTGCAGGTGTGCCGCATGCCATTGCCTCAACTATTGTGATCCCAAATGGCTCGTCCCACTGAATTGGATACAGATACCCTCTGGCGCTAGAGAACAGCCGCATCTTCTCTTCGCTCCAATGCCCAAGTTCACCCACGTATGAAATATCATTGCTGAGATGGGGCTTAATATATTGGTCAAAGTAACTGCGCTGTGCCTTGTCGTAGATTTTACCTGCCAATATGAGTTTTTTTCCAAGCTTTTCGGCCACCTCACATGCTATGTGAGGCGCTTTCGCTTCATTGAACCTCCCCACATAAAGGAAAAAGTCTTCTTTCTCTTCAGAATACGGGTATCTCGGTAAGTCTATGCCGTTATAAACCGTGGCTGCATAGTTCAGGCCCGGAAGGCAGGTCTGTTGATAGTTGCTTATGGTCACGAAATATATTCCCGGATAGTCTTTGAAAAGGCTATAAAACCTTATGCTCTCCTCGTCCAGCGGACCATGGAGCGTGTGGATGATTGGAGTTTCTATGAAGGCAGCACAACTAAGGCCTTCCTGCCAGGTGTGGTCATGTATTATATCGTAGTCACCCTTGGCTAGCTCAATGTATGATGCCAGCACATGTGTAAGTGCTATGTTCATGAAACTCGAGGGCGACCCATCAAGGTAGGATTTCATTTCCTCATCAAAGACGCTAAATATGCGTGCCTTCGTTGATGAGCTTGCTACCGTGCACAGAGTAACTTCGTGACCCTTGCCAACGAGTCCATCTGCCAATAGGCTAACAATAATTTCAATGCCACCGTATCCTTCTGGCGGTACTTTGAACCAGGGTGGTAAAACCATCGCAATCTTCATATGTATATCCTCTCACAAAATATTTATCCACGACTTCACCCTCTCATTGAACGCAGGAATGGCAACATCAACAGTTATCCTTGCCTGCTGGTGCCTCTCCGTAGGCATAACCTGTGATAGGACTATTGTGACCTCTGCTGTATGCTTACTTGCCATTTGCATTGCCTTCCTTGTCAGCTGGTTAGTAGCACCTAATTCCTAGAGTGATAACAATATCTGTCGGACCGAATGAAATACCCGAACCTGGTTCTATATGCAATACTTCAACTGCTTACGGAGAAGGAGTATAGGCTACATAGAACGATGTAGATACCACTTCCCACTTGCCGCTTCAGCTCACCTGGGCTGTCAGAATTGCACTTGCCTTACTACTTGAGCAGTATATTGGGGAACGCCCCAGGGGGATGTGTATAGTCTCAGATAACCAATGTAGACTGTCGACTTTGACTATATAGCAACCGTTGGCCGTTTGTCAAGATTCCAAGGCAGCAGGGCACGAGAAAAGGTTTTCAGGCTTAAGGATGTGAGTTGGATGGATACAGGATGGGGTTAATAGGAAAGCTCAGAAATGGTGCAGCGATATACGCTCTCTGTAAGCTTTAGTGATAGCCTGAAGTTCTATAGGCCGCCACTATCTTGAAAGGGTGAGATAATTGCTCTTTCAGATTAGCTTGGGGTTCCCTCGGAATAAGGTAGGAGCTTTCGGAGGCCAGGTCAAGCTGCTAACTGCGGGTAGGTCGCCCTGGTATAAACGGCTGTTAAGAAGGCAAACATCTAAGGAATCCTAGCTTTGCTACTAAGAAAAGTATCCCCCAGATAGGGGATATCTCTGAGTTATGTTTTTTAGTAATAAAACTATAGGTATATACTTTTAATTAGAATGGAGCTGTTTGGATGCTAGAAAGACTGGATGTTTGGATATTTGAAAAGCTCAGATAGGTGGTTGGTTTCAAATCTGGTATAATAGAATATAGTAAAGTATGATCTTTTTCAAATTACGTTGTTACAGTCTAGCTTTCGGTGGGCTGGTTTCCGATACCTTGGACTCCCCCCGTCTGACGCCCTGTGTACATCATTGGATTATTGAAGAAGGGAAGGACGGTCAGGCTTTAGGTATTTGCAAGAAGTGTGGTGAACACAAAACTTTTAAACCTTTTGGTGGGCTTCGGTATAAACCGGCCGCCAAGAAGGGAAAAAGCTAAGGAATCCTAACCTATAGGCTGGGGAACTCTATTACTCTTCATGGCGGTGACCGCGATCGAGGCCCCGCCAGAGATCACCGAGGAGTCAGAATCCAAGACCTAAACTGATTCCTCCGGTATATAGGTGACGCAAGAGTCCGCGGATTCGCAGACCTGGACACTGAAGACGAGGAGTTCCCTTTTTTGGAACTCCTCATATATTGTGGCGGCAATGTTCTCTGAGG
>JAUWQP010000077.1 GCA_030611015.1 Chloroflexota bacterium
GCTCAGAATGACATAGAGGTGGTGTTGCTGAACAGCCTTTTAATTGAAAATGCTGGCAAATATCGAGTATAATATCTATGTTTGTGGTGAGCGTAGCCCAGTGGTTTAAGGCGCCAGGTGGTGGCCCTGGAGATCGTGGGTTCAAATCCCACCGTTCACCCCTGCGCCTATAGCTCAGCGGACAAGAGCACCGGTCTTCGGAGGATGAGCCAGGCACGACGTCCCATATAGTCTGAGATGGTTACGCTGTCCGCTCCGACCCCCCAACCTACGATGAGACACAGCTAACCACAAAGGCTACCACCGACGGGGAGCGGTGCGGGGAGCGTCAAAATACCAGCTACGGCTTGAGCGTGAGCCTATGAAGTGTTTAGTTGTTGCTGACTACACATTTTGACGTTTTGTTCAGAAACGACCTTTCTTATTATCCAGAATGAGGAAACGCTGCCCCCCTTCACCGCATCTTGTAAATAAACTCACTCAAGTAGTAGAATAGCGTCAACGGGTAACCTGAACGGCCTTGTTTTTTCCTCCGTGAATTCCTGGCCCGAACAGGGGGTGATTACTATGGCGAAGGGGAAGAAACCTATTGAGCAATATGACCACAAAGGAAAGAAGCGTGTCAACAACCCGCCTGTCGGTCTAGTTACCCCGGAAACCGACAGAGAGACCGGTAAAAAGGCCTATTCTTATGACCCTCACCTTGACCCCCAGCTGGTCTGGGCGGGCAAAACAGAGCACACCTCTTTTGAAGTTCCGACTGTTTCCCTCCACGTCCATGAGCGCATTGACCCGCGCACCATCATCGAAGCAGTGCGCAAGCGCAATGGCGCAAACTACGAACAAGCATCATTCTTCCACCTTCTGGAAGAAAATCCACCATTGCGTGAGGCAATCGAGTTCTACAAGCACAAGCATGGCTGGTCAAATCGGCTAATTGCCGGTGATAGCCTGCTGGTAATGAACTCCCTGATTGAAAAAGAAGGACTGGCAGGAAAGGTGCAGATGATTTACATTGACCCGCCCTACGGCATCAAATACGGCTCTAACTTTCAGCCCTTTGTGAATAAGCGGGATGTAAAGGATGGCAAAGACGAAGACCTGACCCAGGAGCCGGAGATGATAAAAGCCTTCCGGGATACGTGGGAATTGGAGATTCATTCTTATTTGACTTATCTAAGAGACAGACTGCTTTTGGCAAGGGAGCTTCTGACTGAAAGTGGCAGTGTATTTATACAGATTTCGGATGAGAATGTGCATCTCGTACGTTGTGTGATGGATGATGTTTTTAAAGCTAGGAATCGGTGTGCCACAATAGCTTGGAAGAAAGCCTCACCAGAGACTAAAATCGTGCGCAACTCATTCAACTATCTCATTTGGTATGCTAAAAATGTTGGTGAATTGTCAAAAAAGACCAAGAAACTTTTTTACGAGCGTGTAGGTATAGAAGGAACAACAGAGGATCCCAAAAAACTTGCGCTATGGGCGGATTTCCCTAATGGAGAATCGCGCCCTCTGACTACTGAAGAAAAAAGGAACATTTGGGGTCTCCCTGAGGGTACAAAAGTCTTTAGGGTCGATAAGATTGTTGATAGAGGTGAAACTGATGGTAGATTTGGGTTTGAATTTAGCGATGAAACATATTGGCCAAAAGGCGGGTTTTCTTGGCGTGGGGATCCTAAGGAAATGGATCGCCTTAAGCAGGCTGGTAGGATTGTAGTAACACCTGAAGGGCTAGGTTATAAATTTTATGTTTCCGATTTTCCGGTAGTTGAAATAACAAATCTTTGGGAAGATACTGCCGGGAAAATACCAAATATGATTTATGCAGTACAGACGAACCCTAAGATAATCGAGCGGTGTATTCTAATAACTACAGACCCAGGTGATTTGGTGTTAGATCCTACTTGCGGTTCAGGCACTACTGCCGATGTTGCCGAACAGTGGGGCCGGCGCTGGATAACCTGTGACACCTCACGAGTAGCCATTACTTTAGCCAAACAACGGCTGATGACAGCTTTATATGATTACTACGAGCTTGCTCATCCGGAAGAAGGCGTTGACAGTGGCTTTAAGTATAAGACCGTGCCGCATGTTACCCTTAAATCCATTGCCAATAATGAACCACCGGCTCAGGAGACACTCTATGACCAGCCTTCCATAGATAGTTCTAAAGCCAGAGTGAGTGGGCCGTTTACTGTTGAAGCTGTGCCGGCGCCAGTAGTCAAGCCGCTGGCTGAGATAGAAGAGGAACAACTCCCCGCTGATGAATCCATTAGCCGCTCCGGGGAGACATTGCGCCAGGCGGAGTGGCGGGATGAGCTACTCAAGACAGGAATCAGGGGTAAGAGAGGACAATATATCATATTCTCACGGGTGGAACCGCTCCCTGGCACTCGCTGGCTGCATGCCGAGGCAGAAACCAAGCCCAATGACAGAGGTGCTGATTCCGTTCGTGCGACACAGGTATTATATGGAGAACCACAGCGAGTTGTTATCTCATTTGGCCCGGAGCATGCCCCATTAGAACAACGACAGGTGGCATTGGCTATCGAGGAGGCACAAACACTGGTTCCAAAGCCCAAGATTATCGTCTTTGCCTCCTTCCAGTTCGACCCTGAGGCAGCCAAGGATATTGATGAGACAGATTGGCCTGGCGTTACTCTGCTCAAGGCACAGATGAACGCTGACTTGCTCACCGAAGACCTGAAGAAGAAGCGGGCCAGCAGTGAGAGCTTCTGGCTTATCGGCCAGCCTGATGTGAGTCTGGGAAAGATTACCGAGGGTAAGGACAAAGGTAAGTATCAGGTAGAAGTCCTTGGCTTTGATTATTACAACACCAAGACTGGCTCTATTGAGTCTGGTGGCACTGCCAACATTGACATGTAGCTGCTGGACACTGATTATGACGGCAGGAGCCTGTTCCCCAGGCAAGTTTTCTTTCCCATGGCCGGTGAGAAAGAAGGCTGGTCGCGGCTGGCAAGAAATCTCAAGGCAGAGATTGATGAAGACCTCATTGAGGCTTACCAAGGCACGGTGTCTCTACCCTTTGAAATAGGTGATAACCGCCGTGTTGCTGTAAAAATAGTGGACGACCGTGGTATTGAGAGCCTCAAGATTCTCGAGGTGGAATGATGGGAAAAACAACAATAGATAAGCTCATCATAAATTCCCCCTACGAAGAGCCGCAACATTACTGGAAGTATGAGCGTGAGACTCGCTCTTTCACTCAGGAAGCTGGCCGTCGCCCCGCCGGATATGTAGTCGCCTCCGAAGGTTCAAAGGCATTTGATGACCCAGGTAGATTCATTGAGATACCTCTGGTCAACCAGATTCGGCCTCGTGTTAGGGCCTGGTGCGAACATCCGACTAATCCCTATGCTGGAGTTACTGGTATTACTAAGAGGCTGCTAGAGCACTGGTATAACCTGGAGGAACGGCAAGAACGTCGCTTCTTTTTCTGCCAGCTTGAAGCGATAGAAACACTTATCTGGCTAACTGAAGCGCCACAGGCAGAAAAGGTTGGCATTGATATCCCGTCGGATGGCGGCTTATTCCAGCGCCTCTGCTCCAAGATGGCGACTGGCTCTGGCAAGACCATTGTCATGGCGATGCTCATTGCCTGGCAGGTATTGAACAAGGTTACTTATCCGCAGGATACCCGCTTCTCTAAACATATCTTGGTTGTAGCTCCAGGATTAACAGTAAAAAGTCGCCTTCAGGTGCTGATTCCGTCCAGCATCGGTAACTACTATGACGAATTTAATATCATTCCTCTCGGACTTTATGAGAAACTGCGCCAGGGCAAAGTGCTGATTCATAACTGGCATAAATTGAACTGGGAGACTGAGGAACAGCTTAGCAAGAGGAGAACCGTAGACAAGCGCGGAGTCAAGAGCAATGAGGCCTATGTCCGTGAGGTGTTGGGAGACATAGCCAATGCTAGCAATATAGTGGTAATCAATGATGAAGCACATCATGCTTGGCGCATACCGGCAGAATCAAAGGTTAAAGGTTTGAAAAAAGAAGATATAGAGGAAGCCACCAAGTGGATAGGCGGCCTAGATAGAATTCATCAATCCCGTGGCATCCTTAGCTGTTATGATTTCTCAGCTACACCGTTTGCTCCGTCAGGAAAGCAAGTCTATGAAGAAGCGTTATTCCCCTGGATAGTTAGCGATTTCGGCCTGAACGATGCCATAGAGTCTGGGTTGGTTAAGACACCCCGTGTAGTGATACGAGATGATGGTAGACTGAGCAGAGATTATAAATCCCGATTTTACCATATTTATAACGACCCTGAGGTCAAGGACGACATCACTAGGAAAGCTGAAGCGCATGAACCACTGCCTGATTTGGTGGCTAAAGGCTATTATTTCCTAGGGAAGGACTGGCTAGAAACGGCCAATAAATGGAAGGAGTCTAGTCACGAAACTCCTCCAGTGATGATTACTGTTGCTAACCGAGTCGAAACTGCGGCGCGGGTCGAATATGCCTTTAACCATAAGAAAATCCGTATCGATGAACTATGTGTCCCGGAGTGGATACTTCATATTGATTCCAAAGTTCTGGAAATGGCGGAATCCCAAGAGGAGGAAACCCCGGTTGAGAATCCTGTTGAGGAGGCTGAGGAGAATAACGAACCTGTTCACAGGCTCTCTAAGAAAGAGATTGCCGAACAACTTCGGAAGAAGGTTGATACAATTGGAAAGGTTGGGAAACCTGGCGAACAGATTCAAAAGGTTATCTCCGTAGGTATGCTCTCTGAAGGGTGGGATGCTAAGACTGTCACTCACATCATGGGACTTCGCGCCTTCTCTAGCCAATTGTTATGCGAGCAGGTTGTTGGCAGAGGCCTACGCAGGACATCTTATGAAGTGAATAAGGAGACAGGATTATTCGATGCTGAATATGTAAACATCTTTGGCGTTCCTTTTACTTTCCTGCCACACGAATCGCACGATGGCCCGCCGCCACCACCAACATCTCCCAAAACACGGATAGAACCTGTCAAAGAAAAACAACAATATGAAATACGCTGGCCAAATGTAATTCGTATAGAGCATACTTACCGTTCCAAATTGGCCCTTGATATGAACCAAGTAAAGCCCCTAAAACTAGACGCCTACGATACGGCAACATTAGCGGAATTGGCACCTATTGTAGATGGGAAGCCTGATATTACCAAGATTTCTCAGATTGACCTCGAAAATCTGGGTAAAAAATACCGATGGCAAAGGGTAATCTTTACAGCAGCTATAGATGTCTATGACCAGATGAAGCCCAGTTGGCCGGGTAATAAAGAGAGTTTGTTGGCTCAGTTGGTTAGGTTGATAGAGGATTTTATTTCCTCTGGGAAGATTCGGATTTTTCCACCTTTGCTAAATCAAGATGATGTAAGACAACGCATCCTAATTATGCTCAACATGAACAAGGTAGTACAACATATCTGGGAGGCAATCCGCTTCGAAAATACGGAAGCCATTACCCCTGTTTTTAATACTGATAATCCCATTCGCTCAACCGGCGATATGGGAACTTGGTATACAGGTAAGCCATGCGAACCTACCAAACGGTCACATATTAACTTCTGTGTCTTTGACAGCCGCTGGGAAGCTACAGAAGCCTTTGAACTTGACCGAAATCCCAATGTTGAGGCATGGGTTAAGAACGACCATCTAGGCTTTGAGATTCTTTACATATTCAAAGGTATAGTTCAGAAGTATCGCCCAGATTTCCTTATCAGGCTGAAGAATGGTAATTGTCTCGTTTTGGAGACGAAGGGGCAGGACACACAGCAAGACAAAACGAAGCGAGAGTTCTTAGATGAGTGGGTAAGAGCAGTAAATCAACACCGTGGTTTCGGTAATTGGCAATGGGCAGTATCAGCTCATCCTTCCGATGTTGCGGGTATTTTGCAAGAAGCAATGGCGAAATCATCTACACGTTAAGCTACTCTTTTACCATACTGCACTTTCTAGCGAATTGTATAAGGGGGGACATATGAGTATAGGCAAGACAAGGGGATTTCTCTACTGGCTGGCCCGACTCCTGGGTGACGTTAGGCTAATCAGGCAGCCTATTTCACCAGATCGTGATATAATTCTACCAGCAGTACATTTATTAAAATTACCACGTCAACTTCTATAGTAATAATAAACAAATATGGATAGCGAGATATATTCTCCGCAGTATTCAGCGAGTCGCGCCCTTGTAGTGGGCATCAACAATTATCAGCATGCCTCCCCTCTGAGTTATGCGATACGTGATTCAGAGGAAACGTCACAGGTTCTTATGGACGAGTTTGGTTTTGATGAAAGAAACATAATCTTGCTCACTGATGCGAACGCGACCAAGGCGCGTGTCATCGACTCATTTCTTTCATACGTCGATGAGACTGAAGTCGATGACAGGATAGTCTTTTTCTTCGCCGGGCATGGTCATACCTTTTCGGGTCACCGAGGTGAAGTTGGATATTTAGTTCCGTATGATGGCGACCCGCACAGTCTATCCACACTCATCCGATGGGATGAACTTACAAGAAACGCAGAACTAATACCCGCTAAGCATATACTCTTTGTAATGGATGCATGCTATGGTGGGCTTGCCATTACGCGTTCACTGCTTCCTGGGAGTATGCGATTTCTCAAGGACATGTTATTACGCTACTCCCGCCAAGTCCTCACTGCAGGAAAAGCAAATGAAGTTGTGGCTGATTCCGGCGGTCCACTACCCGGTCATTCAATTTTTACTGGTCACCTTATTGAGGCTCTCAGAGGAAAAGCTGCGAGCGAAGACGGAGTAATCACGGCTAATGGTGTAATGGCATATGTTTATGAACGAGTTTCAAGAGACCAACACTCACACCAAACCCCTCACTGTGGGTTCATTGAAGGCGATGGAGATTTCATTTTCAAAGCGCCAATTCTTGAAGTACCTAAGAAGGAAGAAGAGAAGGATGAAGACTTTCTTATAACCGTTCCTTCCGCAATGCCTATGACGCATACAGAGGAAACAGGAGATATAATCAACCTCACAAAGGAGTATCTTTCAGATCCTCGTTACACAATTAAGCTTCATGATCTAGTTATTCAGAAGCTTCGAGAGACGTTGCTCCTAACATCTGAGGACAATTTTGCAGTTCAGGGTACAGACTGGTCTCTTGAGGAATTCACTCGCCGCTTAAAAGAGTATGAGCAAACAATAGAGGATTTGCAGCGTATCTCATGCTGTCTAGCCTATTGGGGAAAGCAGGAACATCTCCCGGTGCTCAGAACTGCGTTAACACGCTTAACAGACCGACTTGAACCTAAGAGTGGCCAAAGGATTTGGCTGGCTTTACGCTGGTATCCAATGATTCTTCTCCTATATAGCGCGGGAATTTCAGCTTTGGCAGCTGAGAAATATGACAATCTAGCCGCAATGCTGTTGGCCAGAGTCGGATCCTCACATCCCCGGGGAGCCTCTACTGAATTGACACTGTCAATCGGTGAAGCTATTCTAGAGCTTGAGAGGATTAATGCTTTCAAACAACTCCCTGGCCATGAGCGCCAATATGTACCTCGCAGCGAATATCTATTCAAATTACTTCAACCAATGTTAGACGACTTGTTATTCTTAGGGAGAGATTACGAGCAGTATTTCGATCGGTTTGAGGTGCTCCTAGCTTTAGTACACGCTGATTTAGAGCAAGTCGAAAGATCACATATCTGGGGCCCTATTGGAAGGTTCGGCTGGAAGTTCAAGCATTATGATGTAAATCCTCTAAAAGACATTATAGACGAAGCAGAAAGACAAAAGGAATTATGGGGTCCGCTTAATGTAGGGCTATTTGGTGGAGACTACTCTCGATTCAAAAACATTTCCAATGAATACGTGAGACTTGTCTCAGGTCTACCATGGCACTAATAACCCAACTAGCAGAACCTATTATCTGGCCAGTCCTCTCCGCCAGACGGTGTTTTATAACTTCCAACGATTAAGTTCTTGCTCCAATGGCTTTTCCGACGTCCTGTTAGTAGGGTAGGACGTTGTTTTGACAGCCGGTAAAGCTACTAGCAGGACGTTAAGGATTAATCAAGTAGCCTAACTCCGCTCTCTGGTCTTAAAACTTGTTTGGCCATTATAATACCTTACCATTGAACAAACATCGGGATGTCTGATTTCTTGCACGTACGCTTGGCCGAGTGGGGAAGAAGCTGTGAGTATTGTGCCTAATAGGTGTAATTAACACATTTTAGTAATCATATAAGATAGTTATCAAATATACTCGATTATACTAATCTTGTGGACAATACTCTATAATGATATACTAGCTATAAATTGCCTTGTACTAATTCAAGTTTTTAGTAAGTGAAATCGAGGATTGGATAGTGCCATATTACGATCCTACATCATGGATATCTGATGAAGACCACTTACTGCTTGATGTAGAGAATAGAATAAAAGCAAACAAACGAGCTACTACAGCAAAGAGTAGACGCAGTAAGTCATTTCTCCCCCCCTACTCAATAGAACTTGATGTGCTCATTAATGAGACTCACGAAGTACTCAGATTGACTCTAACTAAAGAAAAACAGGGTAAAGTTTCAATTAACCTCGCTGCTGGCGATGATATGCTTCGTAAAGGACACTTCAATCACGATTACCACCACAATCCAAATGGAGTAGATATACCACCTCCCCATCACATTCATTTTCCTACTTATAACTATCCTTCACTGGATCGTCAGCATACCTACGCATATTCAGTTCAGGCTGATAACGATTATCTTTCAGCTCTACAAAAATTATGTTTTGATACTAATATTAGTTTGCATAATGCATCACTCCCTCTATTAAGGAGGTAGCGGAGATGAATCAACAAGATATTCAAGCTCTACTAACCACACAATTCATATCAAATCTCAAAGTACTTCCACTAAACGGTGGATTCAAAGTTGAACTTCCTTTTAAAGACCCTTTGGGTGACCCTATTGAGATACTAGTAACACTTACAGAGGATGGTCTTGTTTTAGATGACCTTGGTCATACTGCTAGTCTTCTATTCCATCTTGGTCAGCATAAAAAAGAAGCTCCCGGCCATTTGCTAATAAGAAACCTCACTGATGCTTATGCCTTAACTATGGATTATGATCAGGGTTTACTTTCACTGAAAGTATCACCCTACGACGACAAATCTCAGATTTTGGATTATATTAAAGTCTTGGTGGCAGCCCAGATTGCAGTGCCAGAAATGAAACGGCGTAAACGGGACCGTCGTGGTGGTAAACGCCTTGATGCTCGAATCCGTAGAGAGATTCAGCCTTTGAGCTTAGCCAGATATGTCCAACGACAACAAGAAGTGCCTGGCAGATATGAGATATGGACTATCGACTACAGATACGTTTGCCGAACATTTGATAATCCTGAAGATGTTCTTCTTGTTGTTGCAGACCTCCGCGGTCGTGAGCCTAGACTAAAAGCAGAGCATGTGATTACTCTTGCAAACGATATTCTTGATGTTAGTGAAAAAAGGCATCTAAGAATCGTTTATGACGCCAATGGCAACGCCATTCAAGAAGCAGCTCAAAGAGCAGTAACCATGATTACAGCTTATCAACAAAAAATCGGTTATCGGGTATATGATTTTAGTAACTCTATACAAAAGCAAGAGCTTGCTTCACTTACACACCAAGAACTTTCCCCTCTAGCTTTGGATACAGATTAAGGACATATAGC
>JAUWQP010000099.1 GCA_030611015.1 Chloroflexota bacterium
GACAAGAGAGACAGCCTAGCTGATGCTGCCCTAACGCAGCCCTGGGTGAAGGAGGGCGCTGTGGTCTTCGTATTCACTGCCGTTTATGAGAGAACAACAGCTAAATATGATGACAGGGGCATAAGGTATGTGCATATCGAAGTGGGACATGCTGCTCAGAACTTGTGCCTCCAGGCAACAGCAATGGGCTTGGGAGCAGTCACTGTAGGTGCGTTTCACGATGAAGCAGTAGCCGAACTCCTGAATCTACCACAGGATGAACAGCCTCTGTATATAATTCCTGTAGGCCGCAAACAGTGAAAAGTGATACCCGCCCTTAATATCCAATACCCCGAGTAACATCATTCTCCCGTCCTTTGCCTAGATTAGGCCCAAGTCCTTCAGTCTTACCCTGCCTTAACTGACTTTTGACTCTATCTTACACAGTCGGGGGAAATGAGTTAGCAAACAATACATTGGTTTGTTACCTCAGTGAGCCTGGAAGAAGAAGGATACCGACCAGCTTTGAAATGACCTTCGGAGTTTTCCAGCTCCCTCAAAGTCTATAGCTATCTCGATAATATACTAACAAATATAGCTCTCTAAGCAAGTCGGACTCGTTGTGGCGAATAATCTGTTGTTGAGCAATCTTGCTCCCCTGTGGATACCACTTACAAACTTCTCGGCCTATCTTCTAGCTTCCTATATACCACATTCGCTTGTGGATACTTCGAAGAGATGACACTAAATACATCTTACGGACTTTAGTCCTAATGAAACCTAGGACTAAGTTCCCATTGACCTTTTTTTGGGGGGGGCTAAAATTAGCCTAGAAAACGGCGATAGCTAGCCGGAAAAGGGGGGTGGTAGCTTTGAACGCCAGAGATAGCCCATGAGTCGCCGGGGGAAAGGTTTTTAGACTGTGTGTAACAAATAATCTGAGGAGGTAAACATGAAAAGGAAACTATCAATAGTCTTAGCTATTGCATTGACCTTAATTTTGTCATTATCGAGTGTAGCTTTTGCTGCTGGAGACAAGGTAACTGAAGAGGAGGTTGATGTAGCTCAGGACGCAGGACAGGCCTGGCTGGATAGAATAGCTGCCCTCACCGGCGAGCCTTCAGAATGGATTGGTGCTCATCTAACAGCACCGCAGGTTTATTATGACCTGAAGGGACAACCAAATGCCTACATGTTTGCCATGGAGAATGACGGCATGGTTGTCGGGCATATTATCGTTGGCAGTTCGGCCTATGGTTATCCCGTATTCCAAGCTGGAGAATCTGCCCCTCCTTCAATTCCGACTGCCGATGAAGTGAAATCTAGCATAGAAAGGGATTTAGGATTAAAGATAGCCAAGGAAAGTATTGGCGAGCCAAGTTGTTTGCTATATTTGGGCATTGATAAACTATACGCTATATATGAAGTTGAAGGGCAAACAATAGGAGTAAATCTCATTTCGGAGCGCGCCACATTGGCATCAAACCTGAAATCCTATATGCCTTCTCCAGAGGAATATAAAGCCGCTAAGAAAGAAGCCAAGGGGTCGAAACCCCTATCACTGAGAAGCTCTGGTTACTATTGGCTGGTGATGGAGTACTACAGGGAGGGAGAGCGCAAGTGGTGTGGTCCTTGCTCAGGAGTGTCAATCGGGCGGTACTACCGAACAGAGCATGAGCCTAGCTATGACGATTTACCCTCTCCTGATTCGTACATGTACGATTGGCTTCGGTTTGAGATGGGTGTTCCAACTACGCCGGGAAACTATGGGCCCGCATTCATAGCGATGACCGAGGACTGCTCCGGTCACTATGATAATTTCAGCTATGTTAACAACTATCATCTGGAGGATAGCGACTATTGGACTGTAGTAGATGATATAGATAGCAGCTGGCCACTAGGACTAGAGATAACGGATGAATGGCATTGGAGAGCCATAAAAGGCTATTCTTACAATACAGATACCGATAGATATGAAGTAATTTGCACTAACTCAGCGACGCCTTCCGATTGGGAACGTATTGACTGGCTTCTCCTGGGGTGGTGGGATTTTACGTGTTGCATTAAAGACTAGCCGGATAAGCATAGCTAAAAGCAGGCGTCTCTTCCTGTAAGACTTGAGAGACGCTTGCTTTACTATTATACGCTTTGGAGCTAAGATACTTCGACAGGGCAGGAAAGTTTCATGTTACGACGGATCGTGGTATTAGCATTGATTGTTGGCATGCTTTTTAGCACAAGCTGTATTTGTCTCTTTTACGCATCGTCTGTTGAATGCCCCGGTGTAACAGGTGACAATTCAGGTGGTGCTATCGTGGCCTACGAAGTCTATAAAGGTAATAGCCGAAATGTTTATGTCCAAAGAATAGGCCCTGGGGGGAAAATCTTATGGGGTGAGAAAGGTGTGCCGCTATACATCGCCCAAGGTTGCACTGAGGGCGGCGGCAAGACCGCTCTAGCAGTGGCTGATGGCTATGGTGGTGTCATCTTAGTTTGGTGGGAGGAACAGGGCCTTTTCGCCCAAAAGATGGATTCCGAGGGCTATGCCTTGTGGCAGGAAGGGGGGATATTAGCCTCCACCGGTTATGTTGGGAACTACAAGATGGTAAGCGATAGCCTGGGCGGAGCCATCATCTCATGGTCTGATGATTGGGGCAAGTTGTATCTTCAAAGGGTAGATTCTGAAGGTAGCCTTTTGTGGATGAAGGCTGGTGCTCCGATACACCTTAGAACACATCCTATGCCAGCTAGTCACGCATTCGATATAGCCAGTGATGATTCGGGCGGCACCATTACTGTCTGGAAGAGTAAAGAAGGCAACATCTTTGCTCAGAAGATAGACTCTGAGGGCAACATTTTATGGCGTCAGGGTGGATTATTGGTATCTGCCCCACATCAAGAAAGCCCTCAGGTAGTGAGCGATGGCTCAGGTGGAGCCATAATTGTTTGGATGCATCACGTACTATCAGAGAATGGCCATGGCTACAGCGGTTCAGATATTTATGCTCAGAGAATAGATGCCGAGGGCAATATTTTGTGGGAGCCAGATGGTGTGCCCATCTGTATTGGGTCGAAGGAGGCAGCTGTCCCTCATATCATAAGCGATGGCTTAGGCGGTGCCATCGTTACTTGGAGGGCTCCTTGCTCCATCTACGCTCAGAGAATAGATTCCAAAGGCAACATTTTATGGCCTGAAGATGGCATACAAGTTTGGGAGGCTGAAGGTCCCCAAAGCCCTCATTACTGTATAACAAGCGACGGTTTCAACGGAGCCATCATTGTTTGGTGGTATGTTGAAGAAGGTAAATCGGTAGACCAAGGGGGCGTGCTCCGTGCTCAGCGGTTAGATCCTAGCGGGAGAAAACTATGGGAAACCAATGGAACGCTAGTATCAACTGACCCTTCTTGGGGCTATTCCTACGGTCCAATAATCTCGGGAGATGGCCATGGTGGGGTCATTGTCTCCTGGACAGCTGGTAAACGCATGCATGCCTCAAACTTGTCTTATGTTCAGAGAATAGATGCTCAAGGCAACCGCTTATGGGGAGAAAAGGGGATCTTGCTAAATGGCTAGGATTTACAGCCTTCCTCAAAGCCCATAGCTATTGCGGTAGTACACAGGCAGATGACATAGATAATGACTGGCCAACGGCACTAATGGGGCCTGACTTCAAATACCTACCGGGAGATGAACCCCACTGGATCGCAATAAGGGGATACGAATATCCTTACCCTGGGTATGAGCACGAGCACGCAATAATGTGCACGGACTCAGCCACGTGTACTAGCTACTTGCACCTCGACTGGGATAACTTAAGTATCCCTTTCCCGCCAGTTGAGACTGTCCTTATTATGGATTAAGGTTAGTAAGTGTAAGGGAAACTTAATGTGGCAGGCATTAATTCTAAACTTTTATACGCCTGCCACGTTATTATTAAAAAGGGTAAATGAGGAAATTTATGGGACGCTTTGTTATCGTCGCAGCAGTGTTACTGCTGTCCTTGTCGGGCGCTGGCTGCGATGTGACCTCCCCAGAGGCTAATGACGTGGTGGTGGACAAAATTGCCTTCGGCTCGGATTTCGAAGATCCTGGCCAACATTTCTTTGTTTATACCATCAACCCCGACGGCAGTGACCTGACAAAGATAGGTGAAGCTGGGATTGCCTCTTTCAAATGGTCGCCTGACGGTACAAGAATTGCCTTCATTGGATATGACGGAGAGCTGTGGGTTGCCGATGCCAAGGGCATGAATGCCTCCAGGGTGGAGCTGGCTAACATGGAGCGTCTGCAACCCTGGATTGGATATACGCTTTCTTGGTCTCCCGATGGCACAGAGATTGTCGCTTCATGTGTATTTTACCTGTCAGCGGATGATTACATAACCGAACTTTGTACCATAAATGTTGAAACCGGCGTGGTGGAAAAGTTAACGGACGCCCCTGATGACTATAAATACGCGCCATCATGGTCGCCCGACGGCAGCCAAATCACCTTCACTGTTCCGGGTCCTCCCGACTCTATCTACCTGATTGATCCCGATGGCAGCAATCAAAGGCTCTTGGCCACCGTCCCACAACTAGCTGGGCCAATTAGCTGGTCGCCCGACGGGAAACAGATAATGTATGCCGCCAGGGGGGAGGAGGGGTGTGGAGATGACGTATACCTAGATGACATATACCTGATGG
The DNA here is from genome assembly GCA_030611015.1 of Chloroflexota bacterium. GTDB lineage: Bacteria > Chloroflexota > Dehalococcoidia > GIF9 > AB-539-J10 > RBG-13-51-36. Next base: position 4,666 of record JAUWQP010000099.1, read on the forward strand.
ATGTTGAACAGGGCACCAGTGTTAATTTAACCAACAGCCCTGATATGGATGACCAAGCTCCTGTCTGGTCACCTGATGGCACAAGGATTGCTTTCAGCTCCCAGAAACGTATGGGTACGGAGCAGATTTATGTGATGGATGCCGATGGCAGCAATGTAGTACAACTGACCGATGGAAAGGATGAAAAGCTTAATTTCTACTGGCCTTCGTGGTCACCCGATGGCAAAAGAATCGCTTTCACAGGCGAGTTAGTGCGTCTTGGCCCTGAGAGTGAACAATGGTGCGGCATTTTCGTTATGGATATCGACAGCCACAGCATGACCGAGCTCATTGGTTCTAAGGATGCTGATTATGGGCCCCCTGTCTGGTCACCTCGATAGGGAACAAGGCAGCAACGCAGGTTTCTAGCGACCAGCGACTTGCCAAATATTAATATGCCTCAAAACCTGTAGCTATCTCGGTAATATACTAACAAATATAGCTCTCTAAGCAGGTCGGACTCGTTGTGGCGAATAATCTGCTGCAAATAATCCCTATCCCCGGTCTTAAGAAACTTTTCCCATAATAAAGGGATATCCTTGCCACTTATCACTGGCTCGCTAAAATAATGCTCTGCGTGGGTGAACAACTCATCCAATTTGGGCCATTTAAGACCAAGCTTTTCCGCTTTTTCCCTCCAGGGCTGGAATAAGTCTATCCCTTCTATATTCATTCCCCTGGCTTTAAGAAATTCTTTCTCAAAAGAGAGGTTGTAGGCATAGAATGGCTTGGGCAACTTGGGAATGAGTCCAGCAATCTGAGTGATAAAAGGCTCTTCGTCCTTTGAAGTGCGGCATATTATTTCGAGGCGACTCCCTTGAACATAGCCAAAAACCACTATCTCATCATGAATTCTATCCAGCCCGGTAGTCTCTATATCAATTAAGGTTCCCTGTGGAATGCTTACCATTAACTCCCGACTATATGAGGTAATCATATTTTCCCTCTCTTTCGCTAAGCATTATACGAGCTAGACTACACCAAAGATAGCACAATGAGCTAAAATTATAACCTCCCACACAACGTCTTATAAAACTCCTCTCATGTAATGAATTTTTTCTTCCTTACAAGAGAGGTTAGGTGAGGGTGACTTTCCCCCTCCCTCTAACTCCGAGGCTGTTTAATTTTGCCTCATCCAGTTTTAATACTCGTTCACCCCCAAGATCCTCGTAGTGCGACCCTTTAGGGTCGTGCACGAGGCTAAAGCCTTGCACTACACTCTTAAACACCTTCGCTCCTCCCACCAAGGGAGGGAAAATTGTAAGGAATTTTGTAATTGCTTATAGTATTAAGCGATTTGCTATGTGGCTTCAAGGTATAGGCAAGATTCTAATTCTAGTTGGGGCTTTCCTCATGTTCTTCGGCTTGCTTCTGGTCTTCTGGCAGAGGATTCCCTTCCTAGGAAAGCTCCCCGGCGACATATTGGTGCAAAGAGGAAATCTTCAATTTTTCTTTCCCATAGTGACTTGCCCATAATTAGCATCTTGCTTACCATCATTTTGAACTTCGTCATCCATTTATTCAGATAAAACTAAGTGAGCCTCCGTCTGGAGGCTCACTTGTGAATATCGCTATTCAATTCTT
>JAUWQP010000008.1 GCA_030611015.1 Chloroflexota bacterium
CCAAGGATCGATGTATGAAGCCCAAAGTCGTGGAGCGGATCGATGGCTACGATATTGTTTGGGAGACTGAGCAAATCACGATATCCGTTACCCGGTTACACCAGCATATATCTGATGGCCGGGTAACAGGGGAAATACTAATCAAGGATAGTGAGGAACATATTATCTACCCACAGACTACTCTTAATTTCAATGCCTCCCAATCCCGAAGCCGGTTAGCAAAGGCACTTACCGAGATGGACCCACAGCATGAGTGGCGTGCTATTATGAATCAATTGAGTGTGCTAGTTATAAATTTAGCTCGCAAGGGCGAACCAGTACAGGAACTGTGGACAAATGACAAAGTACCGCAATTAGAATTCCTCATAGAGCCAGTGCTAATCAAAGGAGTACCCAATATCATTTTCGGGGAGAAGGGTGTTACAAAGTCAACTTTGGGATTGGTCTTCTATATCTGTTTAATCTTGCCCTGGGAGGATAACCCACTCGGGTTTACAACAGCCAAGCATATTATTAAGCCGCTGATATTGGATTATGAGCTACCGGGGGACATCGCGCAACGCAATGCTAAGCGAATTCAGGAGGGTATGGGTTTGCCATCGTTCCCTCTATATCACCGGCGCTGCTCTATGCCATTGGCCAGCGAGATTGAGCAGGTAGCTAATCATATAGCTGATATTGGGGCTCAGGCTCTAATCATAGACAGTTTGGCCAGAGCAGCCGGTGGGGAACTCAATAAAACAGAACCAGCGAATAATTTCTTTGAAGCGTTGGATAAACTAAAGATAAGCGCCTTAATCATGGCACAAACTTCAAAAGATATCGAAACCAAAAGGAAGAGCATTTTTGGATCAGCTTTATTTACCTATTACGCGAGGAATATTTTTGAGCTGCGTAAGGATGATGTACTGACTGAGAACGCAGTCGATATAACACTAATCCACAGGTATAGTAATTTGACCAAGATATACAATCCTATCGGATTAAGGTTATCTTTTGAGCCATACACGACTGAGATTGAAAGGGGATCGGCTGATGTTGTTGAAATGATGGCTAAGGTCAATATCAAGTCAGCAATATTGAAATCGCTTGAAACTGGTAGCATGTCTGCCGAGGAAATCGCAGATGCCTTAGACACTAAAAAGGCGACTATCCAAGTCAGACTTTCCGACTTGCAGAAGCGACAAAAAGTGGTAAAATTGAGCGATCATAAATGGGGGTTATGTAATGCAAACCTGTAAGCCGACCTGTAAGTTTGGCGAGATTTTCAGACTTACAGGGGGTGTAAGTCCGGAGGCCGATATTGCCCTTTTTAGCTACGAAAAGGGACTTACAGGGGGGTGTAAGTCCGAGGGCGATTTTAGCTACAACTTACAACTTACAACCCTATATATAATATAGGGTTTGTGTAAGTTTTGTAATGTTACATGTAACTTACAGGGTTGTAAGAGATAAAGGGTAAAATGGGAGAAAAGGTAGATATAGATACTCTAAAGGCATCTCTTGAGGCGCAGAGAGCGAAGTTAGATAATCTCGAAAAGGCGGCGCCCTGGGAAATCGAGAGGCTGCAGGAAGTAATTGCTAATCTTGAGCTGTCATTTAAAGAACATGGACAGCCTATACCAGAAAGAATTCAAATCAAGGAGGAGGATAATATGACAATCAACGCTAGAGCGAGGCATAGATATTATGAGGAGCACAAGGACGAGATAATATCCGACCTGCTAAGCACTGGCAAAGCCGACACTATGAGGAAATGGAATATCCCCGGGGGTGCTACCATATACCAACTAATGAAACGGTGGCTGACGCCAGAACAAATAGGGCTAATCCCTGGGGCACGACGCGCTAAGTCAAGTTTTTCCATAGCTACTATGCCAAATATCATGCCCAAATTTCCCGAGTTCAAAGACACATGGGAGCGTGAGGTGCAAATTAGATGGCTTGAGCTATATGTCGAACTCAAAGGACAGTCAAATGGCGGAGATAAAAGTTAGCGAAACAGAATTTTTAGGGCAGATTATCCAGCTCGCTCGATTGTGTGGGTGGCGCTGCGCACATTTCCGCCCTGCTAAAACAGAAAAAGGATGGCGGACTGCAGTGCAAGCTGATGGTGCTGGATTCCCGGATTTAGTGCTGGTCAGGCATAGTAGGGTAATATTTGCAGAACTGAAGTCAGAGAAAGGGAAGGTATCCCCGGAGCAAAAGGAATGGATAGAAGCCTTGAAGATAACCGGCAATATGATGGAGATTTGGAGACCGTCAGATTGGGATAGAATAGAGGAGGCATTGAAATGATAGCATCGGGCCCGGGCAGGGGAAATCAGGGTGGGTCTTACCAGCCTAAAGCTTTATTCTCCTCCGAGTTGGGTTCCCTGAACCATAATCGGCTAGTGTCCGGGCCCAGAGTAATTAGAAAGGAGGTGATGCCAATGACAATAGAAGAAGCCACTGAAAGGAACACAGACCTTAGTAGAAGTCCACACATGAAGGGTATGGATAAGTCAATTGAAGCCATCAAGTTGGGCATCGAAGCCCTGAAAGCCACTCCCCGGGCTAACATAATTGAGAGGCTACGAAAAGATGCGCCACAGGCTGCTCTTACTTCCCCTAAAGGCGATGTGCTATTATGCTTTACCTGTGACCCTTATCAGCCCATAGACACAATACACCGTCTCACACGCCAGGCTATAGAGATACTACACGATAACAATTTTACCGTTGCCATACTAACCAAAGGTGGTAAGAGGGCAGAGCGGGACTTTGATTTGCTATCACCAAAAGACAGTTTCGCAGTAACCCTAACCTTCTTGGACGAACAGAACTCTATAAAGTGGGAACCTAAAGCTGCTATCCCGGAAGAGAGAATAGAATCATTGAAAAAGGCCCATGATCTAGGCATTAAAACTTGGGTGAGCCTTGAACCAGTCATTAATCCTGATGCAACAATGGAGGTCATCAGACAGACCCATACCTTTGTTGACCTTTACAAAGTAGGTAAAATCAATTACCATAAGATCGAGGAGAGTATTGACTGGAGCATGTTTCTTAGAAATGTCAAGACTATACTTGAAGCCTATGGTAGCCAATACTACATTAAAAAGGACTTGAGAGTATATGGATAAGAAACAGCTAACCACAATACAGGTATCCAGGGACACCAAGGCCAGGCTGGCCAAAGTAGGCTTTAAGGGTATGACTTATGATGCAATCATCCGTGGCCTTATAGAGAAGGCTGAAAAGCACTGGCTTTGCGAACCTGATACCGCAAGGTAATTGGCCAGACCTAACAAGATCAACGGTGGCAGACCTAAAATCCCCATCGACTTCAGAGAGGTGGAGAAGCTCTGCCGTCTTCAGTGTACTGAGCAGGAAATCGCGGGTTGGTTTCATTGTTCAGTTGACACAATTGAGAGACGCTGCCGGGAAGAAACTGGTGTTACTTTTGCGGAGTATTTCACGAAGCACAGGGTTACTGGTAAAATAGCCCTTCGGCGCAATCTATTCAGACTATCTGAGAAACATCCATCAATGGCTATCTTCTTGGCCAAGAACTGGCTAGGCATGAGCGAGAGACAGGAGCTTACTGGTGCCGGCGGCGGTCCGATTCAGACTAAGATAATTGTGGCCACACCGGAAGACAAGGCAAACATGGAGCGTACCATCAGTGGAGAGCGAACGTGAATGGTAGAATAGCTAAGAAGATACGGAAGTATAGCAGGCGTGATTGGCTTGAGTACCAAAATGCTGTGAAGGATTGGCCACTCTCTAACCGTTTGCGCTTCGCCTGGGATATTATATGGAAGAGGTAGATAGATACACTCATATCTTCGGCCTTAATAACAAGGCATGGCTGGACGGCAAGCGCCGGGCACTTAACGAGGGCGGGACCGCGTCAAGTAAAACTTGGTCAGCACTTCAATTGTTTGCTGTGATCGCTCGCTACACCAAGAGCCCGCTACTACTTTCGATTGTCAGTGAATCACTACCTCACCTCAAGCGCGGTGCCATGCGGGACTTTTTCAGGTTACTGGGCGAGAGCCAAGATAATAATCCACGCTACAATAAGACAGAACACACATATATTTTCGATAAAGGGATGATAGAATTCTTTGGTGCCGATGATCAGGCGAAGGTGCGCGGTCCGCGGCGGGACCTCTTATTTATTAACGAGGGAAACAACATACCCTGGGAAACAGCCCGGGGATTAGATATCCGAACACGTCTTTTTACATTGGTGGACTGGAACCCGGTCAGTGAGTTCTGGGCGCATGAGCATTGGATAGGCAGCCCAGAGAATGAGTATATCCATTCGACATATCTGGACGCCATTGACGTCTTGCCCCCTGAGGTAGTGGCCAATATCGAGTCTAACAGGGACAAAGACCCTAACTGGTTTTCTATTTATGGCCTGGGCAAGATAGGCAAGGTGGAGGGATTAGTCTATCCGTTCTTTAGCCAAGTAGACGGCTTGCCCAATCATGGGGAAATTATATATGGCCTTGACTTTGGATTCTCTAATGACTTCACGGTATTAACCAGAAATGCCATATTCGAGAATGAGGTATATAGCGAAGAGCTAATATACGAAGTCGGATTAACGAACCCTGACATCTCTAGGTTGATGGAAGAGAAGGGAGTGGCTAAGCACAACGATCTAATCATAGCGGATTCTGCCGAGCCCAAGTCTATCCAGGAGATATTCGATCACGGGTTTAATATAAAAGCCTGCGTGAAAGGCCCTGATAGCGTGGAGTTTGGTCATCAGAAGCTTCGCCAATATAAGCAGTTCTGGACCAAGGACAGCCTGAGTTGTATTAAAGAGCAAAGAAACTTCCGGTATATACAGGATAAAGATGGCAAGTTTACAGACAAGACCACGCATAGGTGGTCACATGGCATGGATTCGAGACGCTATGCCGTGGTGGAATTAGTGAAAGGTAAGCCATTTATGGTAGGATAGGAGGATATATGCCTGACAGAAATAAAGTTATTAGAACATGGGAATATATTTTAGAGAAAGAGAAGATGGGAGGGGGGATGCGGGAGTTAATTGAAGAGACCTTGAAGTGCCTGAAGGAGTCGAAATGAAAGTGACATCTGAGGGAATAGTCTATCTTGTCAAAGGGATTACACCTTCTGTAGTGTTTATCTTGATAACCTTCTGTATAGTGTTTTGCGTTATGCGAGGTATTGAGATTCCCGACTGGTTTAAGGTGATGCTGGGGACGGGAGCCGGCGGAGGCGCTACAGGATATGTGATACTAAGGAAGAGTGATAAAGGGAGGCAATCATGAGTTTATTAAATGAATTACGCGCCAGAATAGCTCTGGCTGTGCTACCAAAAGCTACTAACAGAGACAAAATCAACCCATTCAGCATCATATCAACCCATCCTGCGAACATACCAATATACACGGATATGACCGTTCGCAAGGCTACCCGGGAAGGATATAAAGTCAGCGTTTATGTATTTCGAGCAGTGAGGACGATCGTGCAGGCTGCCTCAGCTATTCCCTGGGTTGTGCTGGATAAAGAAGGAGAGCCTATAGAGAATCATCCGTTTACTAAGGTGATGCGGAATCCAAATCCGGAGTTCTCAGGCCAGGACATGATGGAGCTCCTGATCGCTCATTCTGAGCTGGTAGGTAATGCCCTCTGGATGCCTATAATCGTTGGTAAGCAGGTTAAGGAATTCTGGCCGGTAATGCCTGACCTGGTGAAACCTATCCCGTCTAATACGCCCGGGGAATGGTTGAAAGGCTGGCAAGTAGTTGACCAGAGCGGATCTCACAAGATATTGCCACCTGACCAGTTTATCCATTTTATGCAGATGAATCCTGGCGACCTTTATTGGGGGATAGGCCCTCTTATGGCAGCTGCCAGAACCGTAGATACTGATAATGAGGCTCAGGACACACAGAAGATTGCCATGCAGAATCGAGCTACTCCTGATGGAGTGTTTACCCATGATACCGTGCTAACGCCACAACAATTTGAAGAGGCGCGCAGACAGATTCGGGAGAACTTTTTGGCTAAATCTAAGAAACGTGAGCCGTGGGTATTAGGCGCCGGAGCTAAATGGAATCAAATGAGCATGACTCCAGTTGAGATGGACTTTATAGCATCCAGGCTTCACAATAAGCGAGATATAGCTGGGGCTTTCGGTATCAGTCCTATATTCCTAGGAGACCTTGAGCAGTCCAGTTATAACAACATGATGGAGGCGCGGAAGGCTCTATATGAAGATGTGGTGATTCCTCTACTGGACGATGTAAAATCCACGCTTAACCTGAAGATAGCCCCTCTGTATGGGGATATTATCATCTCCTATGATACCTCTAAGGTGGCCGCGCTCCGGGAAGACTTCACTAAGAAGGTAGAACAGGCCAAGAATTTATGGGCCATGGGAGTGCCTTTCGACCAGATAAATGATAGATTGGAGATGGGATTTGATGAGTTCACCGGCTGGGATGTTGGATATCTACCCTTGACTCTGCTACCGACTGGGACATCTTCGGAACTAGGTGAAGAGTCAGGGAAGATGACTAAAGCTCTTAATCTTCAGACCGAGGAGCAGAAGACGGCTTACTGGAAACGCGTGGATCGCAGACAGGTGGCTTGGTGGGCAGTAGTAAACAACAAAGTAAAACCGCTTTATGATGCGGAAGCTGATGCTGTGGGGAAGGCCGTCAAAGGTAAGGAACTCAGTCAAATGCTGAAGGCTGCAACCTCGGCTATAAGTAAAGGAAGGCCTGAATGGGAGAAGGTGATGACCGCTGTCCTGACCGCCATTATTGAAGATTTCGGTAATGATATAGCTGAGGACTTAGGCGGCAAGCCAAAATCAGATGGGCAGCTTCAGGTTAAGTGGGAATTCGATCCCACGACTGAGGCTATCCGGGCTTGGATTGTCAAGCATGGCGCTGAGGATATTACAAGCATATTAGCCACTAACCTTGATGATGTAAAGAAGATTATCCTGATGGGGATAGAGGAAAACTTAAGCAATCTTCAGATAGCCGAAGGACTCAGGCAGTTCTATATAGACAAGTCTGTATTTAAGGCTATGAGAGTGGCCAGAACGGAAGTCTGCAAAGCCAGCAACTTCGCTAATCTGGAGGCCGCTAAACAATCTGGGGTGGCGAAGACAAAGACTTGGCTCACCAGCAGGGATGATCGAGTTCGCGACGAACATGAGGCCATGGACGGGGAGACGGTAAAACTCAATGCTACATTCAGCAATGGATTACAGCATCCGAGCGAACCGATGTGCAGATGCGTGTTAATATTCCAAACATAAAAATGAAAGTTTGACAATCAACTAAAGTGGTAATACAATGAATGATAGCTCGGAGGTGAATTATGTTAGAGCGTAAAACAGTCAAGTTCGAAGTCAAAGATGTTGATGAAGAGGAAGGTACTTTCACAGGGTATGCAGCGACCTTCTCTAAGCATCCTGATAGCTATGGGGACATTATTGACCCTGGAGCCTTTAAGAAGACTATCAAGGAGATGAAGGGGCGCATAAAAATCCTCTGGAATCACGTAACCTATGAGCCTATAGGCAAACCTTTAGAACTAATAGAGGATGAGCATGGGCTGTTAGTCAAGGGTAAGCTCAGTCTGGGAGTTCAGAGAGCTAAAGAAATTCTCGCCTTGATGAAGGATGGAGTTATCACAGAAATGTCTATTGGCTATAATACCATGAAGGAGAGCTTTGTAGAGGGTATCCGCCATCTGCAAGAGGTTAAGCTTTGGGATGTATCTCCAGTGGCCTTCGCGGCTAATCCTGAGGCTGTCATTATCGGGGTTAAAGAGGTAGAGCTGAAGCCATACCCCAACGAACATGCTTGCCGCTTGCGTGACCCTGATGACTTTCAGGATGGTAGCTTTAGAAGAATGAGCAGAATATCGGGAGGCAAGAAGTATTTTATTATTATGGGCAGGCTGGAGGGAGAAGATACCCTGACCGAACAAGCATATCGATACAATAAAGAGGTTTGGGAAGCAAGTGAAGCCAAGGCCCATTGCAAAGACCATGATGGAACATTCGAGGCTGCTGAGAAGCAGTCTAAGGCTGGACGTGTCTTGAGTGGTGCTAACCTGGAGAAAGTCCGGAAAGGCCTTGAGTCTCTCCAAGCGGGAGTTGAAGCTCTCCAAGCACTTCTCGCAGCTGCTGAAGTTGAATCTGAGCCGAGTAAGTTCACTCAGATCACCGATGAGGCTGCCAAAGAAGCCGCAAGATTGGAGGCTACCATAGCAGAACTCAAAGCGGAAAATGATGGATTCGATGTAAGAGAGGCTGAGAAGCGTATTGAATCTATACTTGGGCAATTGAGGAAATAAAACACGGAGGTGAACTAACAATGGATGTCAAAGAAATAGCAGACATGATTCAAAGTGCAGTGGATGAGATGCACAAAGCTGTGGAGCGGCAGGATGATGAGATAAAGAAGTTCGGTGAGCCTATGGCTGAGACCAAGGCGACCATTGACAAGCTTAATGAGCGCATCGATGAGCTGGAAGTCAAACTCCAGCGCCAGACTATCCCCGGCGCCGGCGACCAGCCAACGAAGACCGATGAAGACAAGGCTCGTTCCAGCGCCTTCTATAAATGGGTAAGGGGTGGCATTACGGCTCTCGATCCCACTGAGCGGAAGGCTCTGGTCGAGGACACCACTGGGCAATACCTGATAACCCCCGAGCTGGATACCGAGATTGTCCGGTCCCTTCCCAAGATAACCGTGATACGCCCTCTGGCAACGGTTAGGCCGGTCAGCAAGGATACCTTGAAGATTCGAGCTATTGGCGAAGTCAGCGTTGGATGGGGACGGCTAGAGACTGGAGCCGAGATCACCGAATCTGACCTGACTCCGACCGCGCCGACCTATCAATATGTGGAAGACCTTTACGGGTTGACCAAGATTGGTGAGGACGAACTGATGGACAGCGACTTCAACCTTCAGGCTATATTGGCCGATTCATTCAGTAGGGCTATAGCCGAGGCTGAAGACTTGGCGTTTGTCAGGGGTGTCGGTCACTCTTCAGAGGAGCCAGAGGGTATCTGCATCAACACTACCCTGGTAGCTGCGAAGCTCACTGGTGCGGCTAGTGATACTGTCACTGTAGAGAAATTTATGGAGATGATATACACCTGCCCGGCACAGTATCGCAAGAACGGCGTCTTTATCGTGAACTCCACGGTTGAGTTGGCAATAAGGCAGCTGCGGTCTCAGACCTCTGCTACCTATCAAGGCCCGTTCCTGTGGCAACCGAGCCTGATAGCCGGAACTCCAAACACCTTCATAGGCCATCCTATCTATAACCAGGATGACATGAAAGACCTTAGTGATACCGCTCAGATAATCGCCATCTTCGGCGACATTAGGGCTGGATACCGCATCATCGACAGGGCTGGGATCACCCTCCAGAGGCTGACTGAGCTTTATGCCGAGGCTGGCCTGGTGGGGTTCAAGGTTCACAAGAGGGTTGGCGGAAGCGTTATGAGAGCTTCCCAGAAACCGATAGTCCTTCTACCGGAAGGATAAGCGAATAGACTAAAATAAAAATAGGGGAGTTGAAATTGATTACTCCCCGAAGGAGAAGTAAATGACTGCAAAAATGCACAGAATGAACTTACCAAAGGTGGGAGAGGGCGTGGTTTACGTCCCAGGTGGGACACCATACGCGGTTGATACCGTCAAGCAGTTCGAGCTTGGCTCATATATGAGGCTCGGCAACAAGGGATTCGTTTACGCTAGGGCAGGCGGCTCTCTTGTACCTGACGTCGGAGCTAAGCAAGCAAACAGCCAGAAAATCGGCAATAGAGCCATTGCTGCTAATGCGGATATTGGGGCGATAGCAATTTCCTTTAGCTGCAATGTCAGCCTCGATGCGGACGAATTGAAAGGTGGCGAGATAGTCGTCTTCCCTACTGGTAACAAGGCGTTTACCCGCAGAATACTTAGCCATCCAGCGGTGACTGCTACTGCTGATCTAGAGGTGACTCTAGAATCCCCTATCCCCGTAGCTCTTACTGATGAGGCAGGTAGCGTTGAGGTTATACTCGACCCCTATTACGGCGTGACCCAAGATAGCAATGAGTGGACTCCAGTATTGGGTATGCCGGTGATAGAAGCCAGTGACGGAGAGTTCCTATGGCTTCAGGTAGAAGGTATATCCTGGTGTGCTCCTGAGTCGGCAGTTGGAGCAGCGGCTAATGCTATTGAGGTTTGCTTCGGTGGCGATGCTGCCCTTCAGTTGCGTGATAGCAACAATCTCGGCAATCAGAGAGCAGGTATGGTAATCGCTCCTAACACTACTGGTAATGGCCAGGGCGCTCCGTTTATCATGCTAAACATAGATCACTAATGAGGCAGCCTTGCCGGCAGGGCTACCTCATTTGTGCTGGGGGGAGTGGCTAACATCTGCTCCCCCCAGAGTGTAGAAAAATAAGGAGGGTAAAGGTGAGGATAAGGATAATTAAAGGCGTGGCTTCAACGCATGGCACCTTCAACGTTGGTGATGTGGTTGATGTTCCTGATAAGATAGGCAAGGAATGGTGCCAAGCAGAGATAGCCATGCAGGACAAGAGTGTAGATGGGGCTAAAGAGACAAAATAACATCGGGAGAAATACCCGAGGAGGTAGAATATGACTGTCAAACAAATCATCCCTACCCATTACGAAATGTCACATGGCGATACTAAGCCCACTACTGGAATCCCTCCCATCACAACAATCCGAGAGATAGACACCAATATGATGTGGATAACCTATGATGGTGGGACTAATTGGATAGTGGCCGATAAGCGGGTAAGGCTGGTGGGAGAAGATGGCTCTTTTTTAGCATTGGATGAGCAGCTAGACGACCTGCTTGCGAATATAGCTGCTATTGAGCACTATGCCCATTCTCGGACCCGTGTATATCCTCAGGATGTGAGGCTTGTAGCAGATTTGGTTGCGGCTGCGGCTAATGTATTTGGTGATTGGATAGAAATAATCCCAATAGATACCGTTGATTTTGACTATGAAGTAATGGGTCTTATAATAGAAGAAACTGACGCTGCTACAACCTATCTCATTCAGCTAGGGTTTAGCCTTGTTGATGGGACTGAACCCACTGAAGCTCAGATTGCAGGTGAGCGACGGACATTGTTACCTACTCCAGCGGTTCGGGCAACAGAATTGCTTGAAATCAAGAGCCAGAATATCCCGGCAGATGCTAAATTATGGGGTAGAATAAAGAGCAAGGCTGGAGGTTCTGAGACGTTAGGGGTCAGTGTAGCCATAGCAAGACATATAGAGATAACCAATCCAGTAACGAAGTTAGCCACTTGGCCATGGTCAACATAAGGATATAAACGGGAATAGACGATTAAAGGAGGTGATATATGAAAATTGTATTGACGACAGCCCAATGGCAGGCACTAAAGAAAATCGTTACTCAGGGTAAGAGAGCAGAGAACTCACTAACGAGGCCTATTGAAATTACTAACGAAATCGTTGGTATTGAGATCGAAACCGATGCAGTAACTATTACTCTGCCGGATTAACAAGGAGGGAATAGATGTCTTTAAGTGATGCAGCTCTGGTAACACTGGCTCAGGCTAAGGCACATCTGCGAATAGATGCTGTGACCAACCTTCATATAGACGCTGAATATGTTGGCGCCGGAGATGTTGGCGAGACTTTAGTGTTCCCCCTTGACTACACTCCTGTAGAGGGTAGCTTGAAGCTATACCTTGAGGGCATCTTGCAGGTTGAGACCACTCACTTTAGTATCACTGATGCCGTCATTACCTTTATTACGGCTCCCCCAGACAGTGATATAATCACTGCCAGTTATGATAGGCTTTGGGAGGTTGGTGATGACCTCTTTGAGAGCTACAACGACCTTTTGCTGGAGAACCTAATTGAGGCAGCTACCGAGAAGGCTGAAAGTTATACCGGCAGAGCCTTTGTTCAGCGATCTGTTACTGAATCACATTTCGGAGATGGCTCTAAGGTACTAAGGCTTTATAAGCAGCCGGTAGACTCAATTACCAGCGTGGTTAGGGAAATCTCTGAGGCAGTTGGTACGGGAGATGGCTCGACAGTAGAATTCACTCTGGACGAAACACCCACGGCACTTAGCGTGAAGGTTTATGTAGATGGAACACTTAAGACTCTGACCATGGATTATACCATTAGTGGTGCTGTAATAACATTCGAATCTACCTCTATCCCTGCGGATGGAGCTAAGGTCACAGCTAAATATACCCACACGATCTTGGCTATTAACGAATATACCGAATGGCTTTCGGTAGGCCGATTGCAAAGCGTGGATGCCTGGACTGCTAACAGGATATTCACTGTAGTATATACTGCCGGGTATGCTGCAACGAGGCCAGCTACGCAGGCGTTGGTCCCTGACGCAGTGGCGGCAGTGTTGCTGATACTAGCTAACTTATTTGAAAACAGGACTGACCAGGTAAAGACGGAGAGAGTCGCCGATCTTGGATCGGTCACTTATGACATACCTAGTCAAGCAAAGGTGCTATTAAATCCTCTGAAGGTGAACCTATTATAAAATGAAAGCAAACATGCTGAAGGATAGAGTGTCGATACAGCTCAGGACGACTGTGCAGACGTCCACGGGTGATACTGTGATTTGGACTCCAGTAGAAACACGGTGCGCATGTGTGATCCCCCTGGATGTCCAAGCACGCGCGGTTTATCAGCAACTCCACAGCGAAGTTACCCACAAGGTCATATTCGGGGGGAGCGTCAGCCTGAGTTTAAGCGATAATCGCCTAGTCTGGAAGGATAAGACACTGGTGCCGGCAGGCCCTACTCAGGAGGTAGATAATACTACTATAGTCGTGGCGAGGGAAGTCTAATGGCTGGTGAGCATGTTACTCTCATAGATAACACTGACAAGGTGATAAAGGCCATAGAAGAAAACGCTGCTAAGCGTATGGCTAAAGCTGTGGATGCGGTCAGAAATACCACCTTAGAGACTCTTAGTGGGAGTCGTACCGGCAGGAAGTACAAGGTGCCAGGGACGCAAAAGATTTATACGGCAAGCGCTCCAGGCGAGCCTCCAGCCCAAGCCACAGGTAGACTGAGGCAGTCTGTAAAGACGTCTGTTAGAAGTGAGGGCAAGAAGATTATAGGCGAGGTCGGAACTGACCTTGATTATGGTAAGGAGTTGGAGCACGGCACCAGTAAGGTAGCTCCGAGGCCGTGGTTACATCCCAGTTTTGAGAAGGCTAGAAATAAAATACAGGAGATTTTGGGCGGAAAATGGTTCTGATGACTAGAAAATTGACTGAAGAACAAATAGCATCAATACCTTCATTGAAAGCATCCAAGATGAGTGAAAGGAAAATAGCTATCCTTTTTGGGGTATCGAGGAATTGCATCCGATATCATGTTGACCCGAAAAGGGACATAGATCATAGAGCAAGGACAATCAAGTTAAAGATAAAACAGAGGCTAGACATTATCGCTTTCTTCGGAGGAAAGTGTATTAGGTGCGGTTATACTGACTGGCGAGCTCTCCAAATTAACCACATAAATGGAGGCGGCCACGCTGACCGAAAAAGATACTCTACATTCTACGCTTTCTATCGGGCTATTTTAACTGGAGAACGTTCCAAGGATGATTTAGAGCTTCTATGTGCTAATTGTAACACGATTCATGGTTTTGAATTAAGAGAAAAGAAGAAGGCGGGAATATGACTTTAGATGTGCAAAAGAGCCTTTTGACATATTTCTGGAATCTGCTAACTACAGACCCCACACTCAAATCTCTCATGGATGATGACGTTAGATGCTATCTAGTATGGGCCACACCTGATGCTGAGTTCCCGTATTTAGTTCATAGGATAGATGTTCGGAGAGAGCCGGGGACTTATGTTATCCAGAAGGCGACTTATTACCTCGATATTTGGAGTCATAGCCCTAGTGCTGATGAGGTCTTGTTAATTAGGAAGCAGATCATTGAGTTGCTGGATGAGTTGGTCTTCAGCACGCAAAATGATGACGTGGGCATGGCTCACATAGAGACTTTATCCAATGGGTTTGTGCCGGAGACTGAGCAAGGGATTTGGCATTATGCTACCATGTGGGATATGATATTTAGAAGGGACGCTGAAGCAGCTGCCATTGAGGGGAGATAAGGTAAGAAAATAAAATAACCGGAGGTGAACGACATGAACGGAGACAACAAGAAAGTACCAGAAGAGCAGGCCGAATCGGCATCAAATATCCTTAAGGAGGGAATCATGAAAAAAGATACGAAGAAAGTCGAACACGGAAAGGCAACCGCGGAAATCGAGGCGGAGCGAATTGCATCTCGCCAGCGGGCGCACAAAGCCAAAGTAGCCAAATTTCTTGCAGGAGGTGAATTCTAATGGGTAAAACAATAGCGAATGTACTAACAGGGGTGGCAACCCTGGAAGTCAAAGAACCCCATGGCCACCGGGCAGAGTGGTCAGATATAGACCCGGTAACAGGCAACCATTCGGTGAAGCTATCCAAGCCCGGGGTCGAGGGCGGCTATGCTAGTACTCATATCGAAATTACCCCATTACTGGCAGCGGCAGCAAAAGATATCGGAGACCTTAAGGCTGCGGCTGGGACTGAATGGGGTTGGTCTCATAGGAGATCGGCGGTAGCGGCTTATTGGGAGCAGATGGAACTCCGTTTTGAAGACCCAGTTGGGAACGGCTGGGTTGATATAACACTCCAGGTAGATGTCATGGAAACGGGTGGCGACGAGTGGGTTGATGAGACTATTGCTCATGCAACTGTCTGCGCTATGTTCGGCGGTTGGCATGAGAGTTGCGGTAGCTTCTCTCGATGGAGTTTGACAGCTCTTACTAGCATTGACACTGAGATAGAGGCTGTTATGGAAACAGCTGGCACCCCAGGGGATAGCGTACAAAATCAAGCCGATTGGGAGCTAACCCGTTGCAGGATTGAACTCTGGGAGACCGTTTGGGGACGCCATGTCTATATCGACAATATCAGATTGGGAGACGTTCTTCATACCCTGGAGCCAGGTGGCTCAACCCCTGGGATGCGCTTATCATCCGATTTCACTGAGATAGGTTATACCGAGGACGGCGTTAGCATGGAATATACGGTGGATGAGGAAGATATTGAAGTCGACGAAGAGACCTTCCCCATAGATAGGGTGATAACCAAAGAAGGGCTTGCCATTACCTGTAACATGGCCGAGAGTTCGCTTTACAACATAGACAAAGCCATGGCTGGTAGCTTACTATCTGGCAGCATCCTGAAGCTGGGGGCTGGAGCTAATAAGAAGATCACCCTTCAAGTCAGGGGACTTAACCCTGCTGGTTTCATTAGAGCGATCCAGATACCATCTTGCACTGCTACCGGCGCTGTGGGAATGAGCTATAAGAAAGACACAAAGACCATTGTACCCGTGACTTTCCAGGCTCTAAAGACCACTAATCACCCAGCTTGCACGATAGTTGATAATGCGGCTTAAGGAAGGTGAGAATCGATGGATGATACTGAAATTGAAGTCAGAGACCTCAAGGCCAAGGATTTGAGGATGATGCTCAAGTTGTTCTCGAAACTTAGCCCTCAGGCTAAGAATGGACTGGCTACCTTATTAGAGGGTGCCTCTAAGAGCGGTGAGCCTGATTTATTGGCACTCGGAACTAGCATGTTCCAGATACTCTCAGAGCTAACCGACGATCTCTATTCCTGGTTGTCGGAGATGTCCGGTATAAACGTGGGTGATCTGGACGAAATGCCCATAGGGACCCCGATCCAAATACTGAAGCAAATCCTCTCTAAGCCTGAGGTAAAGGATTTTTTCGAGTCGGCAGCTCTAAAAGATACGTCTTAACTATTTATGACGATATATCCGCTAGGTATGGCTGGAGTAATAGCGAGATAGACGACTTGAGTTTTATCCGCTTGATGGGAATCAAGGAGATAATAGATGAATGTGAGAGAGATAGAACTAAGGAGCAGTTTATTCAGTCAGCGTTTATCGCCTTTCAATTGGGGGCTGCTGATAAGATGACATTCGGAGAATATCTAAAGCATCTGGGGTTGTCTGATGATCTATCCACGGGTAAGGGGACACAGGATACCGCGAACAGTGCTGCGTTGTTTGCACGTATGGGTATTGAGTTTAAGGTAGAGAAGTAATATGGATATATTTTCACTTGTAGGTAAAATTACCATTGATGGAATGGGGAAGGCCAATACCCAGCTAACAGGTCTACAGGGTAAATTCCAGAAGGTTAGCAAAGGGTTTAAGATAGCAGGAGCCACCATGGTTGGGACTGCCGTCGGAATAGGTGTCGCATCATTGAAGATGGCTGGCGATTTCGATGGAGCTATGCGAGAAGCCAACACCATGATGCTCCTGAACGAAGAGGAATTCAAGCTATTCTCCAAAGATGTACAGAATTTAGCTAAGGATATGGGAGTAGACGCCACAGAATCCGCTAAAGCTCTCTATCAGGCTATATCTGCTGGTGTGCCGAAGGAGAATGCCGTAGAGTTCCTTGCCATAGCCTCTAAAGCTGCTATAGGAGGCGTGACCGACACTGTGACGGCTGTGGACGGATTAACCACAATCATCAACGCCTTCAAGTTACCGATGGAGGATGCGCAGCACGTATCTGACGTCATGTTCGCCACTGTAAAAGGTGGTAAGACCACGATGGAAGAGTTATCTGCATCCATGTTCCAAGTAGCCCCGATGGCTGCCGCTTCCGGGGTGAGCTTTGAGACGGTATCGGCTGCACTGGCAACAATGACCAAACAGGGTGTGCCGACATCCGTAGCTACCACTCAGTTGAGGCAGGCCATCCAGGCCATGATTAAGCCCACGGCTGATATGAAGACGGCTCTAGGAGGTCTTGGATATGCCTCAGGAGATGCTTTAATCGCTGAGAAGGGATTGGCCGGCGCTTTAGATTTGCTGACTGAAGCCTCTGGTGGCTCAAATGAAGTGCTGGGTAAGATGTTCGGATCCGTTGAGGGACTCCAGGCTGTTCTGGCATTGACGGGAGAGAATGCCCAAGTGTTCGCGGCTGATATTGAGGCCATAGATAACGCTGCGGGTGCCGCTACAGATGCTTTTGACCAGATGGAGAAGAGCACGGCCAGGCAAATGGAGAAGATGCAGGTTCAAATGAAAGACATGGCCATTACAATAGGGATGGCTCTCATGCCAGCATTGACTAAGATATTAGAGATCATAATGCCAATTGTCGCAAAAATAGGTGATTGGATATCAGAGCATCCCAAACTGACGGCTTTGATATTAGCAGGTGTAGCTGTGTTAGGAGGGTTGTTGCTAGTAGCAGG
Source organism: Chloroflexota bacterium (assembly GCA_030611015.1). Taxonomy (GTDB): domain Bacteria; phylum Chloroflexota; class Dehalococcoidia; order GIF9; family AB-539-J10; genus RBG-13-51-36. Next base: position 17,352 of record JAUWQP010000008.1, read on the forward strand.
CCCGATACTATCAGTCATAACTATGCTAACCGCCGCTTTACCTTTCCTTGGCATGGCTTTCACAGCTATGTTAGGGCCAGTCGGCCTTATCATCCTGGCGATAGCAGCAGTTATCGCAATCGGAGTCCTGGTCTATAAGAATTGGGATAAGATCAAGGCAAAGGCCGGGCAACTGGGGGATGGGCTTAGGAGGACTTTTACCAGGATAAAGAACTTCTTTGTTAACATATGGGGTAATATAATAAATATCTTCAAGAAGCATTGGGGTAAGATTCTAGCTATTATATTCCCGGCTGTAGGACTGCCGATCTTGATAGCTAGGAATTGGGGTCCTATTACAAAAGTAGCTGGGCAGATATGGGATAAAGTAAAGAGCGTTTTCTCTAAGGCATGGAAGACAGCAAAAGAGTGGGGTATAAACCTAGTCAAGGGTTTATGGGAAGGCATGAAATCACTGGATAACTGGATTTGGGATAAGGTAACTAAATTCGCCAAAAACATTTGGAAGAGCATAAGAGATGGACTTGGAGATTTATGGCCTTTTAGCCCATCTGAAGCAGGTGTTGATATCGGGAGAGGATTGACAGAAGGTATACAAGTTGGAATTGAAAGGACTCTTAAAAATATCCGCTCAGCCATGCAGGACATGAGAGCCGAAGTTAGCCCTGGAGTTATAGCGCCTGGGTTGACCTCAACCCCCGCGCAGATACCTTCAGTCGGAGGAGCTGGAGTAGGCATAACCAACATCTTCAACATTGCAGAAATGGTAGTGAGAGAAGAAGCTGACATTGGCCGAATAGCAAGAAAGCTTTATCAATTACAGCAATCTAAAGCGAGGTTAGTGGGCGTATGAGTAACAGTTTGAGTTTTAATGGGTTTGACTTAGGGGTTTATGGATTGATCGTGACAGGGCACGATATTTCTACTGAGCATCGCGCGTTGTCTACGCAGCTATTGGACAAGTCTCACGCTGGATATAGCTTCCGAACTCCAAAGTCAATCTCGTTAGATGTGGTTGTTGTTGGGACTTCGCTTACGAACTTAAAGAGCCAGCTCGATAATATCAGAAATATCCTAAACGAGAAGGCGAGTGCAAACCTTATCTTGGATATCCAGAACGATCGCTATTGGTTAGCTAGATTTGAGTCATTTAACGGCAAATACCACTCACCGTTAATGTTTTCGGGCAACTTGATCTTCACCTGTTACGATCCGCTTGCTTACAGCGTGTCCGAACTTTCTCATGGCCATACTTTGGACGTTGAAGACCCTAAAACTATCGAGGAAACAACTGGTGGCACGGCTCTTATTGAACCAGTTTATACATTTACGGCAGGGGATGATATTACTCCTGCTACTCTCAAAGTTAAGAACCTAAATCTTGACGAAGAATTAACATGGGTGGGCAACATAACTACTGCTCAAACGTTAGTCGTTGATGTGCCGCGATGGATTGTTGAGTTGGTAGGTAGTGCCTCAATGTCAGGAGTAAGTGGGCAGTTTCCTAGACTTCTCCCTGGTCAAGTTAATAACGTTAAGATTACGGGTTTTGGCCTATTAGGTACATTAAACATCAAGTATAGAAATAAATTCATGTAAGGAGGTAAAAATGGCAGTCGCAGATTTAGCAGTTCAACAGTATTCAGGAGCCACTCCAGACAAGGACACAGTTACCACACCGAGAATGTCCACATCGGACGACGACAACCCAGGAACAAGTAATCCTCTCCCTATACCTGGAGCAGGTATAACGTTCTCATATTGGATGACATTGCATCTGACTATCACCAATATACAGGACGCTACGTTACTCAATAACCATCAATTCTATTCAGATGGTGCTTGTGGTTGGGCGTTAGGCACGTTAGGGGATTTGTTCATTGCTCAAAAGACTGGCACTGATATGGGCGTTCCAGTTGTCAGTTATGACCAGGCTACAGGCACACCAGGCACTACGGGTGACGATATGAATGACGTAACTGATGGCCACGCTTATTATAAGACTGATGAGGGAACTTACGCAGCTCCAGTAGCAGTTGACAGCCTTACCAGTGTGGCAACGATGGATGTAGATGTTGGCGATCACACTATTGCTGAAGCGTTCAAAGGCGTTGTTCTACAGGCAGAAGTGGACACAAATGCTGTAAGAGGTGCTCAGGGTGCAGAGACGTTAACATTCCAATACGACGAGATTTAAGAAGGCGTTATGGTAATGCAAGTTAAGTTACCTACGCTAAATAAACCTATCGTCGAGATGTTCTGGGTGGCAGAATACAATAATGGTCAGGCTCTGTCTCAGTTCGACCCATTTACGAGGACGGAGAATAGCTATTCTAGGGTTGACCATAAGAATGTTCTGCGGTTCTGGTGGTTACCTATAACGCCTAAACTGACTAGCCTGTTCCCTGGGACTCGTTATAATCCTGTACTTAAACGGCACGCCGCAGATACGAATGGTTCAAAGGGTTTTGTAGCCAGAAGAACGACTGTAGCCTTGTCTACTGGCGGACAGAAAGTAGTCCACAAGGTTAAGTGCTACGTACTTGGTATTGAAGGCGGGCCGAGACGTGAGATATACCCTGACGGGTCGATAATCAACAAGGCTAACCCTAGCGTCGGGGAGACACAGGACTTGTTACATGGGTAAATAAAGGAGGCTAAATGAAAGTCAAGATGCAGAGGAGATTTTATGCTAGGTAAACAAAAGATATTGGCAGGTAGGAAGGCAGTTCATCGCTATAGGACTGCTCATACCAAACTCCATGATAAGGGCTGGCATAAGGGTATCTCCGAAGAGCATACACCGTTACTCAAAGCTATGGTCAATGCTTTAGAAGGGCTGGGCTTTATTTCTGCTGAGACTGACTTTGAACCAAAGAAAACCGAGGTACTAGCTAAGTTCTGGGTTGCCAATGATGCCCTGATAGATAACCAGCTTATTGAGACTTACGATAGAGTTGGAGAATGTAACGATTGTGGGAAGTGCTGTTTGCAATGTGAATACTATGATGTTGGTCTATTTCATAACTGTAAGATATATGAGAATCGCCCAGAGGTATGTCGAAATTACCCTACAATAAAGCAACTCCTATCTGGAACAGTTCCTACTGAATGTTCTTACAAGCTGGTTAAAAAAGACCCTAAAAGTCCAGAGGTTGAATTATGGCGTTAGTTAAACACGAAACTTGCCAGCAATACTTTGATAGAAGAATAGTTGAAGGTTGGAAGTGTATTAGCCTTGTTGGATATAACGCTGTCCTTTTATCTCCTGATGGCATAAAGAAAGAACTTGACCTAAACAACGATATTGAAACATTAAGACCAAGCGTTGGCGGGGATGAAACTACTCTTAACTATTTTGATGGTAGTTCCCATCCTCCTGATGTTTTGCATAACTTTGAGCAAGTAGATGAAACAGAAGGAGATGGTAGCAGCACCTTTGTTGCCAATGACGACTCAGAATCTTATTACCGAGACCTTTATAACCTCCCTGCTTCCTCGGGCTCAGGGACTATAAACAAGATAACAGTCTATTTCTCCTGCTATGGGGAGATAAGTGGCACATTTGGAAAAGCATCTATCAAATCAAATAGCACTATTACAGATGGTACAGAACACGCTCTAACCACAGCCTTTTACACATTTTCTCAAGAATGGGAACTTAATCCTGCTCCCCCAGGGACTAATGCCTGGACTTGGGATGATATAGATGCCCTGCAAATCGGAGTTGCGCTTCAAGCTACCTTGGCCAAAACAACATGGTATTCGGCGCTTTGCACCCAAGTCTATGTTGAGGTTGATTCATCTCCAGCCATTGACCCTCCTACAGTTACCACTCAAGAAGTAGATGGGATAGGAACAGAGTAAAATGAGTGCGCACGGAACGTTACATGGAACTATCACTGAAACTGGCGGAGAGAATGCTGACTTCCGAGGCTTCGTTTGGGATACCACTTCTAGAGGAGACCCAGGAGACACAGCGCCAGCGGCTTCGGACTATGCTAGTAACTGGACAGAAGGTAACTCCTATGAGGCAGAATCTTTCAACCATCAAGTAACTGGACTTGCAGAAGGCGATATCTTTTATGTCAGAGCTTGTGCTCATAACTCTGCTGGATGGAGCTATGGTGGAGAAGTAAGTTTTAATACACCTACGGCTTATACTAAAACCGTGTCTATGGATGCTTTGTTGAAGGCTCTAGATACCAAAACCGCCGATATTGATGCCATAGTAGTAGCTAGAAGTAAGGAGGAAATAGCGGTTGACTTGCTACTCAAGGCACTGGATTCTAAGGAAATCAATCTCGATGCCTTGATTGCTCAGTTGGGTGTGACGAAAGAGGCGATTATTGACGCTATTATAGTCCTTAGAGACTCCCAAATGGTCGATGTTGATGCTCTGATACGAGATACAGACACAAAAGAAGTTAATCTAGACACTCTGATAAATATTATTGGCACAGAGGAAGTTAGCCTTGATGCTTTGGTTAAGGCGCTTGGCGTTGATAAGACTGTACTTTTAGATACGCTGTTAAGAGATACTGCTACCAAAACCGTTAATCTCAATACTTTGGTCAGAGTCCTAGGCATAACTAAAACAGTCGCCCTAGATATTATCCTAGGGATATTTCGTCAGCAAATCAATCTTGATATTTTATTAAGGGCTGTAGATGTTAAAACTGTTGACATTGACTTGCTGCTCAGGGTATTAGATTCTAAGGAGATTAATCTTGATACCTTAATTGCCCAATTAGGTATAACAAAAGAGGTGGCTATTGACATCATCACAGTCCTTAGAGATGCTCAAACAGTTAACCTCGATAGTTTAATACGAGATACGGATACCAAAACTGTTGACGTTGACACCCTAATAGCAGCGTTAAAAGAAGTCAAGACTGTATCGATTGATACACTAATCAAAACCATCGGGAAATCTGAGCCTCAAATTGATATGCTTATTCAAGCTATCGATGAGAAGACATTATCACTCGATGTTCTATTGAAATATGCGGATACAAAGCAAGTTGCTCTTGATATCTTGATAGCAGCGCTTGGAATAGCGAAGACTGTTGACCTTGATACACTATTGCGAGAGACAGATACTAAAACTGCCGACCTTGACGTTTGGTTAAAGGCACTGAGTGTAGTGGAAACTGTTAATCTTGATACCTTAATCACTCAATTGGGTGTGACGAAAGAAGTAGCCGTAGATGCTATTATAGTTAAAAGGGATACACAAACGGTTAGTCTTGATGCCTTAGTTAAGGCTTTAGGTATAGCTAAGACGGTGGCTCTCGACATAATCATCGAGGCTGCGGGCGATATAAGGCAGGTCACCCTTGACGTTTTGCTTAGCGGTAGGGCTTCAGTCGCTGTTTCGCTTGATGTGATAATATATGCCTATCCTAGTCCTGCAGTTCATTATATAATCGAGTTACGAAATAGTGACGGTGATTTGGTAGCTATATTGGAGAATGCTCATAATATATCGTACGCCCAGATGGTAAATAGCCCATTCGCTTTGAGTTTTGCATTGCCGGCGGACGACACTAAAGGGAGCGACATATTACTCGCGAACGAAATATGGCTTAGAGACTATGACGCCGGCACCATAATTAAGAAGTTTCGCTTGAGTAAGAAGAGGGATATACGGCATTGAGCAAAATAATCACTGAAGTAGAAGCTCTGGACATAATGTCACAACTCGGCAAGGAGCTTGTCACGGCATACGAGGCTGAGGACGCGACTATAGCTAACATTGTGGACGCATTGCTAGCCTTTCAGGTTCTCCCTGAAGCATCTCGGATTATTGTAGGCACTATATCAGGTGATTACTCTGCTCTTACTCGTTCTATCAAAGTAGATGGCGATACTGTATTGAGAGCTCTGTTTAGACTGAGAGATACAGTTGGTGGTTACCTCTATGTAGATAATGATAGGCAGCTACAGTGGGCCAGTTCGTTAGGGGAAGACAAAGGGCAGCAAATCCGTTACCGCAAGAACCTTAAAGGCATCGAGCGGGACATAGACTACGATAGTTTGGCAAACAGGCTATACTGTTATGGCGCAGGTGAGGGGACTGCTAGAATTAAACTTAGTGATGTCGAATCGTTGCTGACTGGCAATGCTGCCAGCGGTCAGAAAGTTGTTGCAGTAATTGACGGCACAAAATTTGAAGAAGGTATCGCTGTTACCATATCAGATGACGATGCGACTGAAGATAACACAATAGCCACTATAGCTGGCAACAACCTCACTATGACCACCAACCTCGCTAATACATACACTACAGCAGCAAACGCTAAGGTTAATAGGGGTGAGGACTTTATTGAAGACACCACATCTCAGGGTGCTCCGCCTGGCGGATGGGGTGGCGTTTATGTGGGTGTCAAGATTGATAAGTCTATTACCCATCCTGATACACTACTTGCGTGGGCTCTTTTGAGACTTGCAGAGACTAAGAACCCTTCTATAACCTATTCTGTAGATACTGTAGATCTTAGCAAGTTCGATCCTGGCTTTGATTTTGATGCCCTACTGTTAGGTAGCACCGTAAAAGTTATAGACGAGGATTTAGGCATTGATGTCTCCGTAAAGGTAGTGAAAATCGAGCACCCCAATCTTTCTCATCCCGAGCAAATGGTCTTGGAGCTAGCTACTAGAATAAAGGACATCGCTGACTCCCTATTGGAAGTTTACGATCGCCAGCAATTTGACCATCACGTGGCTACTACCATCGGCGCCGGAAATGTGATAGTCAAGGGAACATTCACTGTCTTGGATTGGGCCACTGGCGGAGAAACAACGATTGATGGCTCTAACATAGAAACAGGAACAGTAACGTTATCTATGCTCAATTTTGTAGCGTTGACCTCTTCTGGTGGGACTGGAGAGGTCATAGCCACAATCAATGCCACAGCAGAAGGAATCAAGATCAGCGCTGATAAGATTGAAATTGGGGCTGGGGTGACTATATTCAAGCAAGACGGCATCCCTACGTCAACTCGCGTAGGTGATTTATGGTTTGATACCAACGATGCTAATAAGTTATATAGAGCGGCTTCTGTCGATGCAGATGAGATCACTGAGGGTGAATGGGAGCTAGTGCGAGATACTCTGATGAGCACTAACGCAGCCAGCATAGTAGTTACCGAAGAAGACATTGCCTTGAATGTGACGGCTATCTCAAACAATGCTGGAGACATAGTTACTAACACGGGAAATATAACTATCAACGCTGATGCCATTACGTTAGAAGTTACCAACCGAACGAATGCTGATTCTACTCTTTCAGGACTGATAACTGTTAATGCTGATGCTATCACATTAGAGGTTACTAATCGGACTAATGCTGACAGTACTCTTCAGGGTAACATAACTGTCAATGCTGACGCTATCACGACGGAAGTGACTGATAGGACAAATGCTGATTCGACTCTTCAAGGCAGCATAACCGTCAATGCTGATAACATCGCTCTAAAGGTGTCGAAGGATGATGTTATCAATAGTATCAACATTAGTATTGAGGGTATTAAAATAGATGCCGATAACATAACGCTGGATGGTGTAGTAGATGTTACGGACGACTTAAAATCTAGCAATTATTCTGTAGGAGTATCTGGTTGGATTATCGATGGGGATGGTAGCGCTGAATTTAATAATGTTACAGTGCGAGGGAACATTCAAGCGGGTGAATATAGTTCTATCTCGGCAGGTTATCTTACTGGCGGAACTATAACTGGAGAGACTATTATCCTTAGTGGTGTTTCCTCCATTTTGAAGTCCTCTAATTTTGCTTGGGGCAGCGCAGGCTGGCAGATTAGAGGGGATGGTGATGCAGAATTTAATGACGTGACAGTTAGAGGTAAACTTATTGCACAAGCTGACAGTGAAATTAGCGGAGTCTATATCTCTGAAGGCACTATAACTGCTGATAGGATTGTCAGCGTGACGTATGCTCAGATAACCAGTGTAGAGATAGATAACGCTGATATTGTCGATGTAAGCGCCGATAAAATCACTGCGGGAACTATAACCAGTGAAATCATCGTCATATCTGGAGAATATGGCACCATCGAATCTAGCAATTACGACTACGGAGTTAGTGGTTGGCAAATCATTGGGGATGGTAGCGCTGAATTTAATAATGTGACAGTCAGAGGCAGGCTTATTGCCCAGGCTGATAGCGAGATTAGTGGGGTCTATATAGAGGAAGGAACGATAACCGCCGATAGAATTGTCAGCGTTACTTACGCTCAAATAACTAGCGTGGAAATAGAAAATGCTGACATCGTTAGTGTTAGTGCTGATAAAATTACTGCGGGAACCATTACGGCTGAGACTATTATTCTCAGTGGAGCTTTTGCTATCTTGGAATCTAGCGATTATGATGCTGGAGTAGCAGGTTGGCAAATTAAAGGTGATGGTGATGCGGAGTTTAACGAAGTTACTGTTAGAGGAGCAGTTTACGCTAGTAGTGGAGAGTTTACAGGGACACTCAAAGCTTCTAATATTGAAGCGGGCAAGACTCTAACAGTTAATGGAGCGATTAGCGCTGGTGCTGGAGCTTTATTATTAGATACAGATGGGATTACTGCGTTCAACGCTCATTACATGGTCAAGGATTCTGGGGGCACTGTAGTTTTGGCCCTGGGATTCGGGGGATTCTTAGGCGTTAATGCTGGTTTAGCTACAGACCAAGGTGAAGACCTTTTTATAAGAACTTTCAAGGGCGCTGGGTCAATTGCGGGCGACATTGAAATTAAAGCAGGTACGGGGTCTGTAGGCTGCACTGCCAAAGTAACAATTGCAGCAGGTGAGGATATATATATAGACCCCGACCTGACAGGTTCCCATGGAGTAGTTTATCCTGTAAATTCAGGCTACCCAAGTCTTGGCACTAACGACCAGTATTGGAATAACATTTACTGTTGTTACCTTAAGGATACTTGTTCTCCTGTGAGACAATCAGCTAACCCCCTAGAAGCATTGCGTAAGATGAACACCAGGAGAGTGAGGTTAAGTTTAGAAGATGCTGATAAGAAAGCTATGGGTGGACAATTAAGAGAGAAAATAATAGATGCAGGAGGAGTATTAGAATTAGACGATACGGACAAATCCACATTCCCTGATGAGATTCTAGAATATCCTTCACAAAAAGATATAGACCATTATATTCCTCTCTATGAAAAACAGATGGAGGATTTCAGGCAGGGGAAGAGAAGCATAAGACCTGCCGAGCCAAGAACCGAGCCATCTACGGATGTCTTTGCTGAAATCTGGTTCATGATTAGAGCTATTCAAAGATTAGCTGACAAGGTGGATATTTTAGATGCTAAAATTCATTAAGTTTTATTTTAAGAATTTCTCTATGGAGGTGCTACTTCTAGGCTTCGCTGTCACGATGCTGTTAATATTTACGCTTATTGTGTTATCTCCTGACAATACCCTTTGGGTGGGAGAACCTAGCAATTCAATACTTTACTTCGAGGTATGTTTCTGCCTATTCAGTATTTGCTGGGCGGGCCATAGCATCATCAAGAAAATCAAAATAAGGAGGTGAACATGCAGATATTTACTATCGTAAAAAGTGTCATTGGGGAGGGTAAAGACCTCAAAACGGAGTATCAAATTGCTGGAAATGTGAGTTTGGTACAGGCACAGCAAATGCTGACCGAGGTCACTATCGCTAGTGCTAAAGCAGAGGCAAGGAAACAGGCGGAAACTGAGACAACCGTAACAAAGAAGCAGGACTAAACTTACCTCAGGATTAAAGGAGGCATCATGGGCGGAATTGATCTCACACCTAAGACAGACCGGGAACTGCTATTGCTAGTGGCCGAACAGGGTAATGAGACCAAGGGGAATGTTGCCGAAATTAAAAAGCAACTAACCCTCTTGAACGGCACCGTCAGACACCACGACCGAGTAATCGCTCGGTTCGAAGGCCTGATTAGTGGAGCCATCAACGGCGATTTCCTGCCGCGTTCAAGGGCCAAGAAGATAGGTGTCATAACTGGCATGTTCTTTGTAGTTAGCCTGATAGCCTGTGCGACTCAGGCTTTCGGCCGGGCTATGGGTTGGTGGTAAGTCTGCGCAAGCCCACCACCATAGCCCACATAGCCGGCGGGGTTCTTGCTGGCTATTCTCTTTGGCTAAACAGCGCGGTCGGCTTGGCTCTAATAGCTTCCTTTGCCATCTTCGAGCTATGGCAAGAGCGCAAAGTATCAGACACCGGTGCCCTGGACTTCATGGAATTCGTTATTGGCTTATTTATTGGCGCCGGAATGGGCTTAATTGCTCATTTTCTCTAAACCACTCATATTTCCCTCAATTTAGCTATGGATTAGACTTGACAACCATATCGCCCCCTGCTATACTTCTCACGCTATGATATATGTACACAAATGCAAACGGTGTGGTCATGAATGGCCAAGTAATCAACAGCATCCTGTTACCTGTTCCAGATGTCGCAGCCCTTATTGGGACAGGGATAAAGTAAGCAAATAATTTGTAACTAGGAGTAGCTAGTGAGTAATAAAGACCAATATAGTAAATATTTCAGCGTGATGGTAAAGGCTCGTTATGATTGGGCTTGTGCTAGATGCGGCTCTAAAAGTAATATCCAAGCTCATGACCCAACACGCCAACACACAGATTGGAGAAAGGGCATTGCTTTATGTGGCGAATGTCATGCAGACGAGCATCCAGATGTGCCTAGAGGGTTATTCCTAGCATCAAGTCATCAACCATACTGGCCTAATGTTTCAGCACAAACAATGGCGGAAGCGATAAATTGCTCCAATAGGACAATTATACGAAGAGCTAAATATCTTAATATCCCAATGGGACAAATATTAACGGATACAGATAAACAACGCATTTTTGACAATGCCTTAAATGAAGCAGACAAAAGCAGGATGCTAGATTGTTTGACAGTCGCGGAAGCTGCAAATAGACTTAATGTGACCATTGGAACAATATATAGCTGGCGCAAGTCCAGGGAACTCAAGATACACAAAGTCCATCATTCATGGGCAGTACCAATAACAGAAGTAGAAAGGTTAGAGCATGAAGGATTAAGAAGAATAAGGCAAGTAAAGCAACTGCCTATTTATAGAAATATACTGAACAAAATAATATTTTTATTTCGGCCTGGATATGTAACTGTAGAAGAAGCGGCAAAGAGGTTAAATATAACTCAGGCAGGTGCCTATTATCGAATTGCACAAAACAAGCTTCCTGCTACCCGAGTTGGGAATCAATTTTTTATTAAGACTACTGACTTGAGATAATTAAAGGTCGACAAAAGAGTGAGGGAGAATCAGTACTCCCTCACTCGCCCCCTCGGTAGAAGAGGAGATTACTATTAAGGGTATCAAAAGGAGGAAGGCATGTCAAGCGGACAATCAGGATTCAAAATAGGCGGGATTGTGTTCAACAAGGATACTTTATTGAAGGATGTCCTTGAGGCAGTCTACCAGGCTGGCAAGGCAGAAGGCCACAGTATCGGCTTTAATGATGGATACAAGCAACGCAAGTCTGATGAAGCTGATGAGGTGAAAATAGCCAATAAGAGGACTGTGTGGAATGGCGAAGAGTATCAAGTAATTGTGCAGGGGGAAGGATGAAAGCATTTAGAGCAACATACACACCAAGAGAGGATGGGATGCCTCTCCCTAGTAAATCAAGAACTGTACTCGTTATAGAAGTTGCTGTGATGGGTTGCCAGTTCAATGTCATCTTTATTGATGCTAATGGCGACTTAGCTACGGGTGGGATAGATCGCTTTTCTGCTTGCCAATGGGAGGAACATTGAAAGTAACAATCCCATCAAGGACTCTACAACGTGTCCGCCAAGTGGCGAAGGACAGCCATTCCCAGAATGTTAATGTGTCGGTGGCCAAGGGGGTAGCGCAGTTCGAGATATGCGAAACAAAGGAAATTATCAAGGTCAAGGATATTAAGGAGGAAAAGTGACAGAAACATTACCTGATATAAAACACATGCGCGGCGAGATCAAGGACTTTCTTACCGCTAAAGAAGCCCTAGTAGCCGCTACCATGGCTATTAAGGTGGTGGACGAAGAGACGGACGTGCAAGTCAGTAAATTCCTATCATCGGCACTAGTGCCGTTACGCAAGCAGATTGAAGCAAAGCGCCAGCAATACTCGACCTCACTACGGCGCCTGGCTACAGAATGGGACAAAGAGTTTAATCCAGCATTACAGGCGATTGACGGCTTGATCGGGTATCTCAAGCAAGCGAGGCTAGACTATAATCAAATCAAGCAAGAGGAAACCCGGTTGCTGCAAGCGGAGCTCGACCGCAAGGCCGAGGAAGACCGCAAGGCAGCCGAAGCACGCGGGGAGTTATCACAAATCCCTGAAGACGTGGCGGCCCTGGCCCCTGCTGTCCAAACCACAATCAAGACCGCAAACGGTAGTACCTCTATCGCGAAGCATCCGTACCTGGACATATACGATGAAGCCAAGCTACCGCGTCAATACCTAATCCCAGACAAGGGCAAAATATGGGAAGACGTCAAGGCAGGGATAGAAGTCCCTGGTGCTAAACTGGCCTATCGGGAACAGGTTAGTGTAAGGGCAAAATGAAGCCATACTATCAAGATAAGTGGGTAACAATCTATCACGGTGATTGCAGGGAGATATTGCCAATGCTGGGAGTGTCGGAACTGAAAGACGACACCCTTTGGGGTGGGCTATGCCATGAGGGTTTGAATCCCTCCTCCCAGCACCCGCAAATAGATTTGGTATTGACTGACCCGCCGTATTCCTTGCCAGCAAGAATTTCAGGCACAAGGCAGTTGTTTTACCGTTCCCTAACAGAATTGAGTATATTGGAATATTTCTTTAGGGATTTCTTTTCGTGGTGTAATAAAGTTGTTAAAGATTCTTCGGTTTATTATATCTTTTGTGATGGGCAGAGCTACCCCGTATTTTACTCATTGCTCTATGGCTATGTTAAGTCAGTGCGTCCTTTAATATGGGACAAGAAGACTTCAATAAATAGGTATAGTTGGCGACACCAACACGAACTAATTATTTTTGCAGAGATGGCGAATGCTCCATTGGTGAAAACTGGTGATGGAGATATATTGAGATTTAGTGCTGTCCCTGTGATGGAGAGAAGGCATCCAGCAGAGAAGCCAGTAGATTTACTGTGTAACTTGATAGCCAAAAGTGCAAAAGCGAATAGTATAATTCTTGACCCATTTATGGGCGTTGGTTCATCAATAGTAGCTACTAAGAAGCTCAATCGCAAGTCCATCGGCATAGAGATAGAGGAGAAATACTGTGAGATAGCGGCGAACAGATGTCGACAGGAAGTTATGGAGTTTACCAAATGAAACTTACTCTGATAGAACGAGACGGCCAACACTTCTATGAAGATGGCAAGGGCCTTTCCCTGTTGTCGGTGTCAACGATCCTGAGAGTCCTAAATCCCTACGCGGGTATTCCTAAGAGTATCCTAGAGGACTCTGCCGATATAGGGAAACAGGTACACAGTATCATCAGACGGCTAATCGAGGGCGATTATATCCATGAATGGTATTGCCTCGATATACGTGTCCGCAACGCCGTATCGGCTTATGATAGATGGCGCCAAGAGGCCGATTATAAGCCACGCCGGGCAGAAACTATCGTAGCGAACCTGGACGATGGTTATGCCGGCACAGAAGACAACAATGGCGATATCCCCGATGGTCAGATTATAGTCGAATGCAAGACTGGGGAAATGATGCAGTTGCACGTCTTTCAACTCGCCGCATACTACGTGGCCCATTGCAAAACGTTTCCTCAAGAGAAACTCGTTGGGGGCTGCCTTGTCTACCTTAACAAAGCGACAGGCAGGCCCCATCCATACCTATTAAGCACCAGTGCCCTAGAATTATATTTCAAGGGCTTCCTGGCACTTATGATATTAAATGACCAAATAGACGTAATGAAAAAGGAGGAATTGCTATGAATGGAGAAGAAACCGGAATGACGAGAGCACCTTTGGAAATAGCCAGTTTCGAAGAACTGAAGCTACAGACACAAAAGTTAGACCAATTCTACAAGTCTCTTATGGTACCAGGCACAGATTATGGAGTAATACCGGGGACAAAGAAACCCACGCTACTAAAACCCGGGGCTGAATTGCTGCGTATATGGACTGGCTTGACTCCCGAATTCGAGGTAGATAGTACAGGCACAGACCTAGAGCGCGGCATCTTTGCTTACCAAGTCAAGTGTTCCCTTTATAATAAAGAGGGCCGATTGATAGGGCAGGGCGTGGGCTATTGCAGCTCGCTGGAGAGCAAATATCGGTATCGCTGGGTGAATGGACGTGACTTACCGCCCGGGACTGATAAGGCAAGCCTAGTAGTCCAGGAACGCACAAGCCGACAGACAGGCGGCAAGTGGCAAGTGTACCGGGTCGAAAACGACAATCCACAGGATCAGGCGAACACCGTCTTGAAGATAGCAAAAAAGCGGTCATTCGTTGATGGCATATTGACTGTCACCGGCGCCGGTCGCATCTTTACGCAAGACCTTGAAGATATGGTAGATGATGCCGGCCTAACACAAGGCCCGCCGGACCCACAGGGTAAAACCACGTCGAAGACACAAGGCAAGGTTAAAGACCAAGCCGTAGGTAAGAAGACTTCAAGTAAGGCAGAAGACCAGCCACCAGCGGAAAACAAGGAAACCGCTATAACCACTGGTGAGATAGAGGGTAATGTAGTGCCAACTGAAAGTGATGATGAGCAGAAAAAGAAATTAGCCCAGAAGCAGGCGGCGATAAAGAACCTGGCCGATATGTATTCAGCCTGTTTTAATGACTTCCAGATGCAGCCAGCCCAGGTCATGGCGGAGCTCAATGTCAAATCGAATATTGAAATCAAAGAGACACCGGCGGAATGCTATGCCAGGATCGCCAGCGTGATGAAAGTAAGTGACCAATAGCGGGGATAAACCCCGCTTTATTAGGATATGAGATGGGCTGGTATCAAATAATTCAAGGCGATGCTAGGGATTTGCAAGCTTGCTGGGGTGGCGAGATAAAAACGTCTGTAGGCTCTGCCCGCTTGGGTTGTAATAAAACCCTGCCCCAGCAGGTTGACACAATAAGGAGGAGTTAATGAATCAGAGCTTGTTTGAATTAAAAGAAGTGCATCCTAAATGTGGCTCTCATTATGAGATGCAGTTTGGCCATGCCTTTATTGTCTGTTGCCCTAAATGTGACAAATATTGGAACCCTTGTGAGAGTGCTTTAAAGCAATATCGGCAATGGTGCGAAATACCCTTGCAGGAGATACCAAAATGATATTAATTATATTCAACCCAAAAACCTTGCCCGAACTTCCAAGAGATAGAGAGGATTTCAATCGCAAGATAATTATTAAGGGTGGTTTTCGGCATACACATGTTGAACCAGTCAAAGGACAAAAGATGTTTGAGATTGAGAATGATACTGAAGTTGGCAAAGTGAGTTTGTATCTGAATGAATATGAACTGCAACGGTTAAGGCAGGAGATGCCAATGCCCTAAGAAATAAAAAGGAGAAATGATGCAAAACAGATACGAAATGACGATGGGATTAAAACCCCACAAAGAGAGGCAAAACACTGAGCGGTGTATCCGGAACCCATGGAAGCGGAACTGCTCAGACTCACACAAGGGCTATATTCTGGGTAGAAAAGACATTTCGTGAAGAATGTGAAAAGGAGGCCAAAAATGACACTCACAAAAGCAATCGAAATCCTAGAGACGGAACAAAGGTGTTTAGAATTCAAGGGAGCAACTGACCGCAGAGATGCCAACAAGCTAGGCATCGAAGCCCTGAAACGCATCTATAATAACCGAGCTTCGCTTCCTGGCTCAAACTTCATACCCCTACTGGGCGAGTCAAAGGAATAAACATTCTACGAAGAATATAAAAGGAGGGGACATGAATAAATGCCCAAAATGCGGTAGCACAAGGGTCAGGATAGACTATCCGGAGATTACTTGCATGGCGTGTGGCTGGAGTGAGCCATTGATAGACTATCCTATTTCCTATCAGGAACACAGGGTATACTCTAAGACCTTCAATAATATTGATTTAGTGCCTGAAGAACCACCCAAACCTGCTGAACGGGAATTTCGATGGGATTATTATGATGTAGATGACAGAATAGGTAAACTTCGGCGCCAGGTAAACATGCTAATGGGTCAATCGGTATACCGACAGCAGAAGCAATCCGGACTTCCAAGGATCGATGTATGAAGCCCAAAGTCGTGGAGCGGATCGATGGCTACGATATTGTTTGGGAGACTGAGCAAATCACGATATCCGTTACCCGGTTACACCAGCATATATCTGATGGCCGGGTAACAGGGGAAATACTAA
>JAUWQP010000025.1 GCA_030611015.1 Chloroflexota bacterium
CTTGAGTATTTCGAAGTTCTCCAGAATATTAGATAGCTGTAGGCTAAATTTCTCTACCTCCTCCTCACTTAAGCCCAAGCGAGAAAGCCAAGCGACATGCTTCACCTGTTCGTAACTCAGTTTCATCTTCGGTAGATTGTATGATTATAACATCTAACTGTCGACGCAGTCATCTTAAAGTCTGCGATTATCTGACATCCAGTGTCATTCGGAGCCCTTCGCATCCTGTTGTTCTGAGCGTAGCGAAGAATGTTTGAGATTCTTCGTTGTACAAGTTTATCTGAACTTCTCAGGATGACATTACTAAGCGCGCCGTGTAACAGCGGTTGCTTATCTTCAGGGGCAATATTATAATGTAGAGTCGTGCAAATCCGAAACGTTGTCTTACTGTCTCACCAAGGGGCAGGTAAAACTTCGCTTACCGAGTCCATGCTCTTTACCTCAGGTGCTATCCAGCGTTTAGGTAGCGTTGAAGATGGCACTGCTACCTCAGATTATGATCCGCTCGAGGTGGAACGTCATATGGGCATCAACCTGTCCCTGCTTCCTTTTGAGTGGCAGGGGGTGAAGCTGAACCTCATTGATACCCCGGGATATGCTGATTTTACTGGTGAGGTAAGATCGGGATTGAGGGTAACCGAGGGAGCAATAATTGTAATATGCGCCGCTTCGGGTGTGGAAGTAGGCACAGAACAAATGTGGAGCGATGCTGAAAAAGCAAATTTGCCGCGGTTGATATTTGTTAATAAGATGGACCGCGATAATGCCGATTTCTTCTCCACTTTGGAAGGAATTAAGGCTAAGTTATCACCGAAATGTTTGCCTCTTCAATTACCCGTAGGTTCACAAAGTGATTTTCAAGGCATTGTAGATTTGGTGACTATGAAAGCTTATATTGGCGCTACCTCGCAGGAAACAGAAGTGCCTTCGACACTTCAGGAACAAGCAGAAGCTAGCCGTGAGAAGTTAGTAGAGGCCGTCGTGGAAATTGATGACGAGCTCATTAACAAGTATCTGGAGGGCGAGCCCATAAACAACGAGGAAATTTTTGCCGCCATTAAAAAGTCTACCCTTGCTGGCAAGCTGGTGCCTGTTTTTGTTGGCTCTGCTTTGCAGAGCATCGGCACCCAGCAACTTCTCAACGGTATTTGCTATTGTTTGCCTTCGCCAGAAGAAAAGGACGCCTTCGTCGCTAAGAATGTTTCCACCGGCGACCAAGAGGAGATCGACCCTACCTCGGAGTCTCCCCTGTCCAGCCTTGTTTTTAAAACCAGCGCCGACCCCTATGTCGGCAAGATCAGTTACTTTCGGGTTTACTCAGGCATTATTTCCAGTAATTCCCAAGTTTGGAATGCCAACAAGAATAGCGTGGAACGGATTGGCCAGCTCTTTACCATGCTGGGCAAAAATCAACAGCCAGTGCCGCAGGTCGCTACCGGAGATATTGGGGCAGTGGCGAGGTTAAGTTTAACCACTACCGGGGATACCCTCTGTGCCCGCGAACACCTCGTTGTATTCCCCGGTATCGAATTCCCCAAAGCGAATTTCAGCATGTCAATCCAACCTCAGACGAAAAGCGATTTAGATAAGATGAGCACAGTGTTGCCCAGGATTTGTGAGGAGGACCCTTCTCTCCAAACACGTCGAGAAGTTGATACTAATGAGTTTATTATTTCCGGAGTTGGTGATAGCCACCTGGAGATAGTCAGAGAGAAAATACGTCGCAAGTTTGGAGTAGAGGTGAAATTAGACCTGCCAAAGATTCCTTATAAAGAAACAATTACTATGTCAACCAAGGCAGAGTATAAACATAAAAAGCAGACTGGAGGACATGGTCAATATGGACATGTCCGTCTGGAGTTGGAACCTTTGTCTCGGGGTGGGGGATTTGAATTTGCTAAGAAAATCGTTGGGGGGGCAATACCCCAGAACTATATTCCCTCTGTGGAAAAGGGAGTCAATGAGGCGAAACATGAAGGGGATTTAGCTGGTTATCCCGTAGTGGACGTGAAGGTAACCCTTTACGATGGCAGCTTCCATGCAGTAGATTCTTCGGACATTGCTTTTAAGATTTCGGGAGCACAGGCCTTAAAAAAGGGATTATCTCAGGGACAGCCGGTATTGCTTGAGCCTATAATGAATCTTACTATAACCGTGCCTGAGATGTATACCGGGGATATTGCTAGCGATCTTAATACCAAGAGGGGACGCGTGCTTGGGATGAGTCCCGGTGATGGCATCAATGTCATTGAAGCCCAGGCACCCTACGCAGAACTACTTCGTTATGCCATAGATTTAAAGTCAATGACACAAGGGCGCGGTAGCTTTGCGATGGAATTTGACCATTATGAAGAGGTGCCAGCGCATCTCAATCAGAAAATCATCGCTGACAAGGAGAAGTAGGATAGCTAACAGTGCATGGAAGCCTTTATGCTATTTAGCCAGCCAATAACTCCTTTAGCTTGTTAGTGAAGGCTGGCACCACTTCTTCATATTTGCCCAGCACTCCAAATTCCGCCTCTCTGAATATATTCGCCTCAGGGTCTTTGTTGATAGCTATGAGATGTTTGGAACCTGAACATCCAGCTATGTGCTGGCTAGAACCGGAAACAGCTATAGCAATATAGATATCAGGAGCAACAATTTTTCCAGTGAGGCCGATATGCAGCGACTCTGCCACCCATCCATTATCAACAGGAGGACGTGAGGAACCTACCGCACTATGCAGCAAATCAGCTAGCGCTTTCAATGTAGTCTTGAATGGCTCAGGACCACCCATCCCCCTGCCTCCACAGACAATCACAGGAGCATCCTCAAGTTTAATGCCGACCGCCTCTTCCTTAACAGTTTCCAATATCTTGGTCATTACTTTCGACGTATCTATGTCAATCTTGGTGGGCACGACTTCTCCTTTCCTTGAGTCATCGCGATCCAACGGCGACATTGCCTTGGTCCTGACAGTAACCACCTGAGGCACAAGCTCACTGGTGAATATGGCTTGAGCATTGCCACCATAAACAGGCCGCGTTTGTATTAGCAACTTCGTCTCGGGGTCTATGCTTAAGTCGAGACAGTCTGTTGCCAGGCTGGTGCCTAGTCTGAACGCAAGGCGGGGAGCAAGGTCTCTACCCATAAATGTTTGCCCCATAAGTATTGTCCGGGGCGAAATCTCCTTGACCAATTTTTCAATGGCTTGCATATAGAAATCTGCTTGATATTCTTTGAGGGCGGGGTGTTCTACCGCGTAAACCTTGTCTGCTCCGAAGGCGATTGCTTCTTTAGAAGCTTCGCCAATCGCATCGCTGGCCAGCAGGCAGGATAAGTCTTCCTGCAGGCTATTAGCAAGCTTCCTACCACAACCTAACAACTCGGTGGTAATGGAAGCTAACTTCTCATCTGCTAGCTCGCCACAAACTAATATACCTTTGTATTCAGCCATCATTTCCTCCTTAATTTTTTAAAGCAATTTGGCTTCTCTAAGTATCACGGCTAGGTTAGCACCAGCTTCTGCGGGCGTCTCACCTTCGATTATTTCACATTTGGCTTCCTTGACTGGCTGGAAGAGTTTATCTAACTTACTACGTCTTCCAGCAGCGCCAACCTGTGAAGGCTCAAGTCCGATATCGGCTGGTTTCCAAACGACAGGTTGTTTCTTACCCGCTGCCATGATTCCTTTTAAGGTGGCATAACGAAGCGCTCCCAACTCGCTGGTTACCGTAATTAGGGTGGGGAACGCCACTTCAACAGAGCGATAGCCATCAGGAATAACTTGCTCGACCTTCGCTTTTCCATCGGTGATTTCTACCTTACGAGCTAAAGTTACAGCTGGGATTCCTAAGATCTCAGCAATTCCTAGCCCCACCTGCCCAGCATCCCAGTCAGAGGATTGCCTCCCGCAGAAGATAATGTCATATTCCCCTATTTTCTTTATTGCCATAGCCAGGGCATTGGCGGTTGACCAGCTATCGCCCCCCTCAAAAGCTTCGTCTTCCATGAGAATGAGTTCATCGCTCCCCACGGCTAGTGTTTTCTTAATTACATCGCGAACGAAGTTGTTACCTAGGCTGAGCGCAGTAATTTTGCCTCCCACGGTATCCTTGATTTTGAGAGCAGCTTCCAAGGCAAATTCCTCGTATTGACCGATTACAGGTTTTATGTCTGGTGGCACGGTCATTTTGTTGTTTGTCACCTTAAACACCGTCGGTGGTGCCTCAGGATCAGGCACTTGCTTGCAGCAGACAATCATATTAATGGGCATTCCCTAACCTCCTTAAAGATTTTTGCAGCCAAAGGATATGGAAAAATCCGTCTTCTGTCAATAATTTGAATCACGCCGATTCGATATTAGCGGCCTAAGGAGTTAAGTGGTAATAGCTACTTCAGTCACAGAATTAATGTTAAAATAGATGAAAATTGTTATTTGTGAGCATATTTTTTACGTCTGCAATCGGGAAGGCCTCTAAACCGTCCAACCAAATCAGTTACCTTTGTTAGGACCAAGCTATGGCAATTAAATTCATTGCAGATAACAATGTTGGTAAGCTAGCCAGATGGTTAAGGCTGATGGGCTATGATGCGCTACTGTTTAAGCAAAAAGATGATGGTCAAATGATTAACACCGCTCTTAATGAAGATAGGGTGATTTTGACTAAAGATGTTCAATTCATGAAAAGACGCTTGGTCACCAATGGCAGACTCAAAGCTATACTCGTTAAACAGGATGACCTCAAACTCCAGGTGCAGGAAGTGGTGAAAGCTTTGAATTTGGATTATCATTTTGCTCCCTTTTCGCTTTGCCTGGAATGTAATCGAGCATTGCTGCCTCGGAGTAAAGAAGAGGTGCAAAATCTGGTTCCCCCTCGCGTTTTTGAAACTCAAACTCAATATATGGAATGTCCCGCCTGCCATCGTATCTACTGGCAGGGTACACACTGGCAGGCGATGGTCAAGAAGTTACAAGACTTGGAAGGAGAGGGTGGCGAAAAGCATACTTCTAGCTAATGCCCGGCTTTTTAACCTGGGGCTTCGATAGTAGCACGGATTAGCTAGTAATGCTATACTCAGCCCATAATGCCAGGAGAATAAAGATAAGGCTAAGCACCTATGTTACTAGCAATTGATATTGGGAACACCAACATTAAGCTGGGTATATTTGATGGCGATAGGCTAAAAGCTACCTGGAATTTAGCTACCGGCATTCATCGCACCTCAGACGAGTATGGTGGGGTGGTGCTCACCCTTATGGAACGAGAAAAGGTCTTGCCTTCAAAGGTTACCGGAGTAGTATTATGCGGTGTCGTGCCACCGCTGCTGTATACATTCGTGGAACTGTGTAAGAAATATTTAAATACTGAACCCTTAGTAGTCGAAGCTGGTGTCAAGACAGGCATGCGCATCCGCCTGGATAATCCTCGTGAGGTTGGTCCTGATCGCGTGGTCAACGCCGTGGCTGCCCAGAACCTCTACGGAAAACCGTTAATAATTATTGACCTTGGCACTGCTACCACCTTCGACGTTGTTTCAAAGGAGGGTGATTATCTTGGCGGGGCTATTGCCCCAGGCATTATCATAGCTACTGAAGCTTTATTCACTTGTACTGCTGCGCTCCCTCGAATAGAACTAATCCATCCCAAGCAAGTCATCGGCAGAAATACTATCTCTGCTATGCAATCAGGCATAATATTTGGTTACATTGAGCTTATTGAAGGCATGATACGTCGAATACAACAGGAATTGGGAAGCAAAGCAAAGGTGATAGCTACCGGCGGTCAGGCTTACCCTTTTGCCGAAGAGATAGCAGCCATAGACGTAATAAATCCCGATTTAACCTTAATTGGACTGCGCCTTATTTATGAAATGAACAAGGAACAGTAATGATTAGCAACAAAACCATAATTTTAGGGATAACAGGGAGTATCGCTGCTTACAAGGCAACAGAGATTGCCAGCCAGCTAACTCAGGCCGGGGTGGAGGTGAATGTAATTATGACCAAGGAGGCCATTGAGTTCATATCACCTGTCACCTTCCGAGCCATTACGGGAAAGCCGGTAGTTACTGAAATGTTTGATTTGGCTTCAGAATTCAGCATTGAACATATCTCTTTGGCGAAAGCTGCTGATATAGTAATTATTGCTCCCGCCACAGCCAATATTATTGCCAAGCTGGCTGCCGGCATCGCTGACGGCATGCTATGCTGCACGGTTCTGGCTACCAAGGCGCCGGTGCTTATTGCCCCAGCCATGGAAACCAATATGTATAATAATCCAGCCACCCAGGATAATTTGTCTAAGCTTAAAGCCCGCAACTTTGTGATTATTGCTCCAGCAACGGGCCGGTTAGCCTCGGGTAAAGAAGGTCTGGGACGACTGGCCGATATCAATGATATTATCGGCAGCATCCGCCAGGTACTGGGTAGGGGTGGAGACCTGGCCGACAAAGATATCGTAGTTACCGCAGGTGGTACCCAAGAGCCTATCGATCCGGTTCGCTACATCAGCAACCGCTCTTCAGGGAAAATGGGCTATGCTCTGGCCGAAGCAGCCCGTGACCGGGGAGCAAAAGTAACATTGATTACAGCACCTACCTCATTACCCGAGCCCGTAGGCATTAACGTGGTTAAAGTCAACACTGCTCAGGAAATGCGTCAAGCGGTAGAGAATGCAGCTCCCCAGGCTGACGTCCTCATCATGGCAGCGGCCGTAGCTGACTATCGCCCGACAAAAGCGGCTAAAGATAAGATTAAAAAAGTAGAAGCGGGGTTAACCTTAGAGATGGAATGCACCCCGGATATCTTAGGCAGTATCAAAGGAAATTTCATTAAGGTAGGCTTCGCTGCTGAGAGCAGCAACCTGGTGGAAAATGCCAGGGAGAAGCTAAAGCAAAAGAGACTTGACTTTATCGTGGCCAACGACATTACAGCCAGCGATAGTGGATTCGGCACTGACACCAATCAAGTAACCATAATTGACCACGAAGGCAAAATTGATGACCTTCCTCTACTGCCGAAACGAGAGGTGGCGGACAAGGTTTTGGATAGGGTGGTGGAGTTCCTAAGTAAGAGTTAACCCGTTCTTGGCAAGATTTTTGAAGAAGCGCAAATTTGTAGTGGGAGCAACAAGAGAGGACTTAAATGAAAAAGCCCCAAACAAATTATGCGTTTATTGACGGACCTAACCTTTATAGGACTATGCAAGAGGTAGGTTGGGACTTAGACTACCATCGCTTCAGAATATACTTGAGTGAGCATTACGATGTTGGTAAGGCGTATTACTTCATTGGCTATATGCCGGAGAATACGCCACTCTATACCTTTCTGCAGTCTACAGGCTACGTGATAATTTTCAAGCCGATCTTAAAGACACCTGACGGTAAGATTAAGGGCAATTGTGATGCTGAGTTGGTGCTACAGGCTATGATAGACTTGGGTATTTACGAAAAGGCTTTAATGGTAAGCAGTGATGGGGACTTCTACTGTCTAGTGAACTACTTACGCGAGAAAAATAAACTGGAATGTGTGTTAGCACCGTGTAAAGCGGGTTGTTCACATTTACTGGATATAGCCTCTAAAGGGCGAGTGGCATATTTAGATAATTTGCGGGGGAAATTGGAGTTTAAAAAGAAAAACCCCCTGTAAGGACGGAACCTTACAGGGTGTTTTTCGTCGTGATTCTGTAAGAAGATAACACATTTTGTTAAGCTTGTCAATAGTTGTTGGTTCAGAATGATAGTGGGTTATTCCGGAATCCCAAAACCTTAACAAGGAGAGTCATTAGAAATGTCCGAAATACCTAAAGCCTATGAGTCAGGCAAGATAGAAAAGAAGTGGTATGATTTCTGGCTCAAGCAGGGCTACTTTTCTCCTAAGATAGACCACAAGAAGAAGCCTTTTGTCATTATCATGCCGCCTCCCAATGTTACCGGTGAGCTCCATCTGGGGCATGCTCTGACCGCGACGCTGGAAGATATTATGGTCAGGTGGCACAGGATGAAGGGGGAACCCACGTTATGGTTGCCGGGAACTGACCACGCCGGCATCGCCACGCAAGTAGTTGTGGAGCAACAACTGGCTAAACAGGGGCAAACTAAGGAGGAGATTGGCAGGGAGGAATTCATGAAGTTAACCTGGGAATGGGCTGATAAGAGCAGAGAGGACATCAGACATCAGCATCAGCTACTGGGAGCATCTTGCGATTGGACCAGGGAGAAATTCACCCTGGATAAAGGCCCGAGCAAAGCAGTGCGGACCGCTTTTGTCCGTTTGTACAATAAGGGGTTAATCTATCGTGGAGAGCGAATGATAAACTGGTGCCCCCGCTGTCAAACTGCCCTCTCCGACCTCGAGGTAGTGCATAAGGATGTCATGGGGCATCTTTACTATATTCGCTATCCCTTAACTCAAAGTGAGGGCTTCGTCACCGTCGCTACTACCCGACCGGAAACCTTCCTCGGTGACACGGCTGTGGCGGTGAATCCTGAAGATGAGCGCTACAAGAATCTTGTGGGCAAAAGTGTCATCCTTCCTATTATAGATAAAAAAATTCTCATAATCGCTGATGATGCCGTTGATACTTCTTTCGGCACCGGAGCATTGAAGATAACGCCAGCTCATGACACCACGGATTTTGAAGTGGCCCAGCGACATAATTTACCCCTGGTAGATATCATGAATCCCGACGCTACCATGAACGAGAATGCTGGTCCGTATCAAGGACTGGAAAGATTTGTCTGTCGAGATAGAGTATTAGCCGACCTGGAAGACAAAAAGCTTTTGGAGAAAATCGAGCCTTACTCTCATTCGGTAGGACATTGTTGTCGTTGCCAGACGATGGTTGAACCCAAGGTCAGCCTCCAGTGGTTTGTTCAAACAGAGCCCTTAGCTAAAGCTGCTATCGAGGTTGTTAAAGATGGCAGAATCAAGATAATCCCGGAACGTTTCACCAAGATATATTTTGACTGGATGGAAAATATCAGGGATTGGTGCATCAGCCGACAACTATGGTAGGGACATCGCATCCCGGTATGGTATTGTCAGGGTTGTGGCAAGTTGACGGTATCGGTAGATGAACCATCAGCTTGCACTCACTGTAGTTCAAAACAAATCATCCAGGACCCTGATGTCCTGGACACCTGGTTTAGCTCGGCGCTATGGACGCATTCCACGCTGGGCTGGCCAGAGGACACCGATGACCTTCGCTATTTCTATCCTGGCTCGGTAATGGGAACCGGCTATGACATTCTTTTTTTCTGGGTCGCCAGGATGATTATGATGGGACTGGAGAATACTGGCGAGATACCTTTCCATACCGTTTACCTCAATGGCTTGATTCGCGATGAAAGCGGGGAGAAAATGAGCAAATTGCGAGGGAATGTCATAAATCCCGCCGAAGCGATAAGTAAGTATGGTGTTGATGCTCTCCGATTCGCTCTAACTACCGGGACTTCACCGGGGAATGATATAAATCTGGGCACAGATAAATTGGAATCCAGCCGCAACTTCGTCAACAAATTGTGGAATGCCACCAGATTTATCCTGCAGAGCCTGAATGATGAAAGGCTGGAAGCTCAGGCAATCCCGATTTTACCGGGACAATCGCAGAGAATAGAAGACCAATGGATTGATAGCCAGCTCAACCGACTTATCAAAAATGTCACTGAACTGATGCAAGATTTCCAGTTTGGTGAAGCAGAGCAGCAGATTTACGATTTTGTCTGGTCGAAGTTCTGTGATTGGTACATTGAAATTGCCAAAATACGACTTCGTGGCCAATTAACCCCGTCACCTTTGCCTTTCCTGGTCAATACATTGGAAAAATCATTGCGTCTTTTGCATCCTTTCATGCCTTTCATCACCGAGGAATTGTGGCAAAGTTTGAAGGTGAGATTGCTTCGCCCCGATACAATCGGGGCTCGCAATGACACTATGAAGATGCCGGCTTCCATAATGATAGCTCCTTATCCCCTCGCTGACGATAAGTCCTTTGCTCCAGAAGCCGAGCGGGTGATGGATTCTGTAATAGAGATTATCCACTCTATCCGTAATGCTCGGGCTCAATATAAGGTAAGGCCAGGCAGATGGATTGAAGCCCAAGTTTATGCTGTTGAGCTTCTTTCGGGTCTTATCACACAAACAAATATAATAGAAACACTGGCTAAAGTTCGCCCCTTAACAATACTCGGTCGTCAGGAAAGAGAACCCACTAAAGGTAAAGTCCTGGTTTTGGTGTTGAAAGAGGCTGAGGTGGTCTTGCCACTGGCAGGTATGGTGGATCAACTTGCTGAAGAACAACGGCTGCTGAAGGAAGGCGAAGAAATTAAAGGAAGAATCGCCCAACTTAAAGCCAGGCTAAGAGATAAAGCCTTTTTAAGCAAAGCGCCATCTCAGGTTATTGAAAGAGAGAAACAAAAGCTGGCTATGCTCGAAGATAAATTGAAAAGGTTACACCAGGAATTATCTCAACTGAACTCGCCGTCGGCTGACAGCTGACATCCCGCAGCCTTCAAGAGCGGAAGGACGAAGTGGTTTAGCTTTGAGGTCTAATATCTTATGCAACTTTGCCAGGGCTTTTTTGGTATCGCTAGCCATGCATGATTTATCACGGATTTTCATGCGATATTTAAATAACCAGTAGGTAAATTTATTAAGCTCGGTCAAGCTTATAGACCTGAGTTGAGGATAATGTCTCTCCCTCCTGAACTGTTTCAGGAGGGCAAATTGATTGGCCCCATAAATGTGTTGGTAGGCCTCGTCAACTATTCCATCATCGCTGTTCAAGCCTAAAACTCTCCTTTTCTTTCGTATCTCTTCAGTTACAGCCAAAATGAGAAATTTTTCCACAAGAATGCCGTAGAAATAGTTGAGGTGGGTCTCGTATTTAGAAGCGCCAATTAGATTCTTAAACTCGTCTTTAGATAATTCTATTGGTGGTATAGAGAAGAAGAGAAGATTGGTCCGCTCTTTTGCTGGAATAAGTCCATCGAGTTCTTCACATAACCTCTCTGCCAGAATCAGCCAGTCGAAGGCTTCGTTGTCAATGAGATAGCAATAATGTCGCCCGTCATAATCCTCTTCAGAACTACTCCACAGGCGAATGGTTTCAAGCATGGCCACATACCAATTCTTGCCTTCAGCAATAGCACTTTTCAGTCCTTGGATTGCCTGAGTATCTCGAGTGGACACTCCAGCCACCTCCACAATTATTTTGAGAACCGTCTATAGATATATTATATCCTTGCTGGGCAGGCAGATTCAAGGCCATATGGTCGAGATTGCGTAGTAATCCTTAACCGTCCTTGCCAGTCCTATGCCTCTGTCATCTCTGAGCCCCGACAAGTCGGGGCGAAGAATCACACCTTCGCTCAGGCATGAGCGACGTCCAAGGGGTTAACTCCGTGCAGCCATCATGGGGCACATCAAAACTGCCTTGGCACCTACACTCCTGGTAATTACGCAGCCAGAAGATTGAGGGCAAGGCTGGAGTCATCTATTCCTATTTAGAGCAGCGAGCAATTCTGCTAAGGGCAGGGTATTCAATATATGCTGCGGCTCACACCAGGCCCGCCGAGCGACGACAACTCCGAATCGCATAAAGCCAAGATGAGCAGTACTATGAGCATCAGTATCGATGGCGAGCTTTACCCCCAAATCTCTGGCACAGAAGGCGTGGATATCCTTTAAATCGAGGCGGTCAGTCATGGCGTTAATCTCCATAATCTTATTATACTTAGCTGCCGCCTGGAATACGGCTTCTAAGTCTATGGCTACGGGCTCACGCTCTCCTATAAGGCGGCAAGTAGGGTGGGCAATCATGTCGACATCGGGATTTTCTATGGCGTTTATTACCCTCCGGGTCATCTTTTCTTCACTTTGGTTCATGGCGGAGTGCACAGCAGCAATCACCACATCTAACTCAGATAGAATTTCGTGCGGCAGGTCCAAGCTGCCATCCGCCCGAATATCAACCTCGATGCCAGTAAGCACACGAATTCCGGTTAAGCGCTCGTTAAGAGCTCTGATTTCAGCAACCTGCCCCCTCAGCCTCTCCACGTCGAGACCGTGAGCAATACCGCGCCCGGCGGAATGTTCCGTGATTGCGATATATTGATAGCCTATATCTTTGGCAGCCAGAGCCACTTCCTCGATGGAATCGTGCCCATCGCTCCATTCAGTATGCGTATGAATATTTCCCTTTATATCAGATAACTCCACGAGCTTTGGTATAGCCTCCTGCTCAGCCTTTTCTATTTCACCCTGAGCTTCTCTGAGTTCTGGTGGGATATACTGAAGCCCCAGCCGATGATAGAATTCCTCTTCCGTAGAGAATTTTTCCAGCTTGCCTGTAGCTATAACAGTTATCCCATACTCACTCAGCTTTAACCCCTGCTTATGCCCTCTTTCTCTCAGGGAAATGTTATGCTGTCTATTCCCGGTAAAATACTGAAGCAAAGAACCAAAGCAATCGTGCTCCACCATCCTCAAGTCAACTTGCAACCCGCCGCTGACAATAACACTGGCCTTGGTTGACCCTTGAGCCAGCACCTGCCTTGCGTGAGGCAGGGCAACAAAAGCATCTATAACCTCCCTGGGGTTATCGGCAGTGCCCATCAGGTCAATATCACCCACTGTTTCCCGAAAGCGCCGTAAGCTACCAGCGGGAGTGAGATTTTTCACACCAGGGACAGAGCGGAGGGCGACTATAATTTCCTCGACAATGGGCAGAGCTTCACCAATGGGGATACGCTGATCTTTGCGGCGCAATGCCTGGATCTGGTGCAAAATATTATCAGCGGTCTTTTCGCCAAGGCGGAAGAGTTTAGCCACTCGCCCCTCATGGATTGCTCGCTCCAGTTCATCCACCGAGCTTATCCCCAATTCGCTGGCAAGCTTGTTAGCTGTCTTGGGACCAATCCCTGGTATGGCCAGGAGATTGGTGACCCCTTGGGGAAACTCAGCCTTCAGATTCTCATAATAACCTAGCTTGCCGGTGGTCATCAGCTCGGTGGTCTTTTTAGCTATTGCCTCACCCACGCCGGGAATGCTCTGTAAGTCCTCGCCTTCGTCAAGCATAACCTTCAGTTCTCTGGGGTAATGCTCGATAGCCCTGGCTGCCTTCTGATAGGCGTGAATCTTAAAGACATTCTCCCCTTTAAGCTCCAGGAGGTCGGCAATGTCCTGGAATACCCTGGCCACCGCGCTGTTTTTCATGCCTGTCTTTGTCTTCTCCCCTCCTTTGTTTATTATACCCTTGTTTCCTAAGCCTGTGATAACTCCGATGGAATTGGAGTGCTTTCCATCGTCTCACAGGCTGCATTAAGTCATTATTCTGAGTAGTAAGAGCTAGAGACCATCCTTCGCTCTAGTCAACCCCTTCAAGCTGTTCGATAATCCTCCCTGCCATTCTGAGCTCCGACAAGCTGGGGCTCAGAATCTCGAGAGTCTTCCCCGTGACTTCGTTCAGGGTCAGAGTGCAATTAAACAGCCTCCTCTTTGGTGTCTCCCTCTAACCCTCTCCTGCTATGGGAAGGGAATTGTAATAATTTATGCAGTCAACTATAGATGGCACTTGGGAATCACGGATTAATAAAAAGGCGTAATCCGTCGCAACTGGAATGCAAAAGTACATCAAAAACATCATCAAAAACAGGATGATAGGGGGCTATGACTTAAACCTTATTGCGGTGGTCGGCATATCCACGCTGATGTTAGTCCTGAGACATTACTATCGTTTAAACATTGATTTCCCCCAGGCAAATGAACTCATTTATTATCTGCTTATCCCGCTGGCGGCGGGCTTTCTGATTTTCAGGGATAAGCCCTGGGATTATGGCATCCGCATTGGCCGCTGGAAATCGGCGATAATCCTAACCCTTGTCTGCCTTGCTACCATGACGTTGATTCTCTATGGGGCCAGCAAAATGCCTGAGTTTCGCTCTTATTATCACAGGGATGCTATAGACTGGCCCGAGCTGCTGCTCGCCACCGCCCT
The DNA here is from genome assembly GCA_030611015.1 of Chloroflexota bacterium. GTDB lineage: Bacteria > Chloroflexota > Dehalococcoidia > GIF9 > AB-539-J10 > RBG-13-51-36. Next base: position 13,983 of record JAUWQP010000025.1, read on the forward strand.
ATTCATGCTTGCCTGGGAATTTCTTTTCCGCGGATATATGCTGTTTGGTCTGGAGAAATCTATAGGCAAAAGTGCTATCTTCGTGCAGGCCATTCCTTTCGTGCTGCTTCATCTGGGCAAGCCATTTTTAGAGACGCTGGCCTGCATCCCCGGCGGCTTTATTTTGGGTTACGTGGCATACAGAACGAGGTCATTCTTACCCTGTTTCATCATCCACTTCGGTATCTACGCAATGATGATCTTTTTTACCAACTACTAGGATTTAGATGCAATTCTCAAGCTATGCCTAGAATGGTAGGTAAGAGAGAGCCTCTTTGACATAAGGGAGTATCTTGTCAGGGTACAGAGCAAATATGACGCCGATAAGTATCGGCAAGTGGGCAAGGTATATCACCAGCGGATGTCTTCCCAGCAACATAAACCCTGAGGCCACAGGGCTGCTGAATTCAGGAATATTGAATCTTCTATTTCCCTGCGGGTATAGAATTTTGCCGAAAAACATCCCTACAAGCAAAAGACCGAACCACGGCAGCAGCGGGAAGTAATCCAGCGTGCGGAAGTGATGCGGCCGCAGTCCCAGCCAGAGCAGCCAGGGGAAGTCAGCAGAAGTACTCCTCAGGCAAATGCCTGCTGCCATCACAGCAGCACCGAGTATCAAATTGATGTAGCGGAATCTTAAAAAGAAAGGCACGAGTATGAACGCAATCCCGAAGAAGTGGAGTATGCCGAATCGGACATATTCTTCTGGGACGACTAGCAACGAAAGCAGAGTAATCAACATGCCCAATCCAAATATTTTCAGGCCTCTGAGCATGAAGCTCGACATTCTCTTCCCCCTGGAATAGGCGATTGTGAGCGCCACCCCGGCGGGGAAAATGAAAAGTCCAGCGTTCACTGCTCTGATATAAAACCAGACCCCACTGGCCAGAGGCTCGGCACAGAGGTCAAAATGGTACAGTAGTTCCCGTGTATGAAAAAATAGCAGGCCTAGTAGCGCGACAGTGCGTACAAGGTCTATCTCCCAGAAACGTTTATGCCTACTTATGTAACTGGCAGTTGTGCGCGTCATTCGTCAAATTGCTGGCATGATTTTATCACGTTTTGGTCATTGGGATTTGATATTGTTTAGGGTTTCGATGGAGCCATAGTATAGTAGGTCTGTGGCAAAGGGGTATTGACAACTGCATAAGTCAAGAATAATCTAAGCAGAGAGGTTACTATATGGATGCTATACCTAGAGAGACAGCTCTGCAACTGTGTGCTGAAATCCGTCAGGAGAATCGTGGTAAGTGGTATAGATTTGCTCACCTGCAACTGGGGCTGCACGACCTTTGCTAAAGGGAACCCTGACAAGATGTGTTTAAGTAGCCAGGAAGGTTATAGTGGCTGCAATCTAATCAACAAACGCTATGCCCAACGGTCGAAAGTTGAAGTGGGGCAAGCGAATTAGAGGAGGTGAATTATGTCGCTTATACCAGCCTTTCAAATAGGTGTCTGGAATGCCTGGATTTTCATGATTTGGCTGCTGATAGCTTTGTTCCTGGTGCCTCTAAATATAATTCCTAAAGGTCGAGAGGAGGGGAGCGATTTTACCGCTGAGTTCAGCAAAACACAGAAGTATGCAATCCGTTCTCTCCATATAATCTATCTTCTCGCGATTATATACTCCATTTTTGTACCGCTGGAATTAGATACTCCATGGTTTTATGCAGGTCTTCCTATCTATTTATTGGGTTTAGTCTCGTATGCAATGGTTTGGGTCGGTTTTACTACCACGCCACCTGATAAACCTGTGACCACGGGAATATATCGTTACTCAAGAAATCCAATGCAACTCTCGCAAGTTGTAGTATTTTTAGGAGTAGGCATAGCTACAGCCTCCTGGGTTTTCTTATTGCTTTCTGTTGTATATATGTTTACGCCAATTTTATGGGTGGATGCCGAAGAACGCCACTGCCTCAAGCACTACGGCGACGCCTATCGCGAATATATGGATAAGACGCCGAGATGGTTGGGCTTGCCGAAATCGGGGAGGAAGTGATAGATCATACCTTTTTTGCGGTCACTGCTTTTCTAATAAAATTATATATCTCCTCTCCCGTTGCACCGGGGCCGAAAACACCATCAAACCCGAGACTCATCAATTCATTGTAATCATTTGGAGGAAATACACCCCCGATAATAAAAACGACTTTATCTTTTATATTTTTTTTACGAGCAAGATATATTAAATCGTTCCCTAATGCTAAATATCCACCTGATAGGCTGCTGACACCGACAACACTTACATCTTCTCGAATAGCAACTTCGATAATTTTCTCGGGGAAAGCATTGCCTATATAGACCACTTCTACACCGAATTCGCGCAACATTTGGGCAACCGTAACCGCTCCTTTCCAATGTGTTTCTAATCCAAGTATAGCTATGACAATTTTCATACTATCGCCTTGCATACTATGTGCTCTCCTCTACCAAGGCATGGGTGGATGCCACAACCCAAATGTTTCCCGAAATACCTGCGCGATTTCTCCTTCTGTTGCATCCGCACGCGAGGCTTCAATACAATAGGGCAATACGTTTGCACGCTTTAAACAGGCCCCCCGCAACTTTTGCAAACCTTTTTTCACAGCAGTATTGTCCCTTCGCTGTTTCAGGTTTTCGATTTTCTCGCGTTGTCTCTCTTCCACACCACTTCTGTAGCGAAAAACATCAATCGGCGCCGTTCCTCCGCCTAGTTTATGATAATTATGAGCGACTATCTTTATTGCTGATTTCTCTTTCATCATATTTTCGTGGTGAGCATACTCTGTTATTCTTTTATGCAACCAACCTCTGTTGATTGCTTCAACAATACCGCCCATTTTTTCTATTTCATCAATCTCATCAAGTATCTTTTTCTCCAGTTCGTCAGTTAGAGATTCAACATAGAAAGACCCCCCAAGAGGATCAACGACAGCGGATATTGCTGTTTCTTCTTGGATGATCTGCTGCGTCCTGAGAGATACAAGTGAAGCAGCCTCTGACGGCACTGAATAGGCCTCATCATATGAACTCACATGTAGGGATTGGGTTCCACCGAGGACGGCAGCGAGTGCTTGATATGCAGCTCTTACAATATTGTTCATTGGTTCTTCACTGGTTAAGCTCAGTCCGGATGTTTGTACATGGCATCTCATCAACATGGCTTTATCATTATCGGCCGCAAACCTATATTTCATGATTCGATACCATAATCTTCTTGCTGCGCGCAGACGGGCGATCTCAACGAAAAAGTCGTTGGCAACATCCCAGAAAAAACTAATCCTCTCCGCTATCCATTCTACGCTGTGCCCTCTTTCGACTAACTCCTTGAGCGTCTCAATAGCATTTGCCATCGCTACAGATGTCTCTGTCACAGCCGAAGCCCCAGCTTCCCGCAGGTTATATCCGTTCAAAGTGATACAATTCCATTTTGGGACATGTGTCCTAATAAATGATATATTGTCACATTGAGTCCTGAAACATTCCTTGGGAGGTATGAACTCAAGCCCACCTCGTACAACTTCCTCCATTACCATATCATTTTGTACTGACCCCCTGAGCTTTTCCCACGGGACCCCTCTCCTTTCGGCCATCACCAAATACATGGCAAATAGTATCGCCGTATTTGTTGGATAATGCGTAACAAGGGAAACGCTCATTTTATCTATTGGAACATCTTTGAAGAGTGACTCCATGTCGTTCACAGAATCAACAGCCACCCCTCCCATACCAACCTGTCCCCGAGCTACGGGAGAATCCGAATCATACTCTTGGATTGTTGGAATGTCGAAAACAATATTTACACCTGTTGCGCCATTATCTAACAGAAACTTAATTCTTTCGTTAGTATCTTCTGGACCGGCAAAACCTGCAAGTTGGCGAATAGTAAATTTACGCCCACGGTACATGTTCGAATGGATACCCCTAGTATAAGGATGCTTACCGGGAAAGCCTAAGTCTTCACCATAGTCCAAAAATTTTATGTCGATTGGACTATAAACTAATCCTCTTGGTAGATCTGTCCCTAATAATAAATGTGGTGTTATATCATAATGTTTTCTGTTTTCAGTCGATACAGCAGAATTTTTCCATTCTTCAAATTCCCTAGATATTTTATTAATGGTATCTGCATTATAAAGGGGCATGTCTCGCTGACTTTTTAACCCCTCAGTTATCATCTGCTTCGTTGTTTTATCCTGGTTCATTTTATACCTCTATAGATTAAATTCGATAAAAAGCAAGCGATATGAGAAAAATTGCCAAATCTCAGTAGTGGGCTTGTATAAATAAAATCATCGATAATAATGTCATGTCCAAACCTAACACTATCGATGCCGATTATCTTGGTGTATGCATATGTCTTAATCCCCCGGGAATGTTGTATATGTTTGTAGATATTATATCACTATCATTTACACATCTTACTTTCAAGCAGCCTGATACCCGATACGTGGAAGCATCGGGCTTTCATAGCTAAAGACTTTCCTTATCTTTGTAGCACCTTTTGGGTGCGGATGTCATTTACTGAGGCTCAAAATTCAAAACCCTCACGTTTGGGCATCAGGCTTTCGATGAGAGGAATTAAATTTCTCCTTTCTTTTGTTTAGGGTTTCGGCGGAGCCATAGTATAATAAGGCTGTGGCAAAGGAGGAGAGACCGCTTTTACTGCTTTTTGACGGCAATGCCCTGGTGCACCGCGCCTTTCATGCTCTGCCCCCGCTGACCCAATCCAAAACCGGGGAACTGGTAAATGCCGTCTATGGCTTTGCCAGTACTTTGCTCAAAGTATTTGCTGATTTTAAGCCCACTCACTGGGCTGTCGCCTTTGACCGTCCCACACCGACCTTCAGGCATGAAATGTTCGAGGAATACAAAGCGCAGCGCCCGGCCACGCCGGAGGAGTTGAAAAGCCAGATAAAAAAGGTTCACCAGTTGGTGGAAGCTTTCCATATTCCCGTTTTTGAAATCGATGGCTTCGAGGCCGACGATGTCCTGGGCACCCTGAGCAAGCAGGCTGATGAACAGGGCGTTGAGACCATCATTGTTACCGGGGACAATGATATGCTGCAAGTTGTCTTGCCTCGAGTGAAAGCCCTGGCTCCCCGGCGAACTTTCACGGATACCATCCTGTACGATGAAGAAGCTGTAGAGCAGAAATACGGCATCAAACCGGAACAACTCGCTGACCTTAAAGCACTGGCTGGCGATGTCTCGGACAATATACCCGGCGTGCCAGGCATCGGTGAGATAATAGCCGCCAAATTACTTAAGCAGTATGGCAGCCTCCAGGGAATCTACGACCATATTGAAAATATAACGCCGGGCAGGCTGCAGAACACGCTACGCGAATATCGCACTCAGGCTTTCCGGAATAGAGAGTTGTCCACTATAGTCAAAAGTGTTCCTATCAAGCTGGACTTGAAAACCTGCCAGGTAAGCCACTACGATAGGAACGAGGTGGTCAGGCTTTTCCAGGAGCTTGAGTTCATTAAATTGCTTCCCAGATTGCCCCAAATGAAGGCCGGGGGTTCTCAACCCTCGGCAGTCAAGTGCCACATAGTGAACACTGAGACAGCCTTGGAACAGCTTATAGGTGAGCTGGAAGCGGCACAAAGCCTCGCCATCGAGGTTGTGACTACGGGCGAAAAGGCCGCGATGGCGGACTTGGTAGGCATAGCCATATCACCAGCCCGGGGCAAGGCGTTTTATATACCTCTGGGGCACCAGGGCTTAAATCAGCCGCCGCAATTGCCGCTAACCCAGGTCGCAGCCCGGCTCAGAGCAATTTCGGAAAACGCCAGCGTAGGCAAGATTGCCTATAACGGCAAACATGTTATAGCGGTGTTGGCTGGCTGTGGTGTGAAGCTTGAGAATCTGAATTTCGACCCCCTGCTCGCGGCTTATCTCCTCGGTGAAAAAAGCCTGGGGCTTAAAGCGTTGGCTTTTAATAAACTGGGCATTGAAATATCAACCCCCGCTGAATTAAACCGCACAGGAAAGAAGCAAAACTCTCTATCCCCCGATTACATCGGGGTGAACCAGGTTGCCGACTATGCCTGTGCCAGCGTGGACATCGTCTGGAGTTTAAAAGGGAGTTTGGAAACTGAGCTACGAAAGCAGGGACTGTGGCAGCTCTTCACCGAAGTGGAGATGGCTTTGATTCCAGTTTTGTTGGCTATGGAGAGAGATGGCATTCTTTTAGATACCGACCTGCTCCGTGAGATGTCGCTGGAACTGGGTCAGCAGCTGCTGAAACTGGAGAAGGAAATCTACGGCAGTGTCGGGCACCAGTTTAATATCAACTCGCCCCAGCAACTAGGAAAGGTGCTTTTTGGGGAGCTCAAGCTGCCCCAGTCACGCAAAACGAAAACCGGCTACTCAACCGAAGCCTCGGTCATGGAAGCATTGAGAGATACTCATCCTGTAATCGAACTCATATTGAAATATCGCCAGCTTAGTAAGCTCAAGTCAACCTATGTTGATGCCCTGCCCGCGCTTATCAACCATAAGACGGGGAGGGTGCATACCAATTTTAACCAGACGGGCACGGCTACCGGCCGACTCTCCTCCAGCGACCCCAATCTCCAGAACATACCTATAAGGAGCGAGGTGGGGAATAAGATAAGGAAAGCTATTATAGCTCCGCCCGGGACATACCTTTTAAGCGCCGATTATTCCCAGATTGACCTCAGGGCCCTGGCTCATCTTTCTCAAGACCCCGGTCTCATTGCCGCCTTTGCCCAAGACGAGGATATCCATGCTACGACCGCCTCTAAACTCTTCGGCATCCCTGCTGATGAGGTAACCCCCGAGATGCGCCGAAATGCCAAAACGGTCAACTTCGGAGTTGTTTATGGCATGAGCGATTATGGATTGGAACAAGCTACCAACCTCAGTCGGGAGGAAGCCTCTCAATTTATTGCCCTGTATTTTGAGAGATATCCCAAAGTGAAGGAATATCTGGAAACCACCAAGGAGCGAGCCCGGAAGCTGGGCTATGTCCAGACAGTGTTGGGGAGGAGGCGGTTCCTGCCCGAAATTAATTCTTACAACCGAATGATCAGGGAGGCTGCTGAGCGCATGGCTATAAATGCCCCGGTGCAGGGCAGCTCTGCCGATATCATCAAAGTTGCCATGATAAATCTACATCGGGAAATGGAGAGGCGGAAACTCGAGAGCAGGATGCTGTTACAAATACACGATGATTTGCTCTTCGAGGTGACCGAGGATGAGGTGGAGGAAATGAAATCCCTGGTTGCCGAGCTTATGCCCAGGGCTATCGAGCTTTGTGTCCCTGTGAAAATAGATATCAAGCTGGGTAGAAACTGGGGCGAGATGGCGTAGATTGAGAAATCCTAAACAAATTCAAAACTCAAAGGCCAAAGCAAGGCATACATCAACAAAAGCGTGGATTTTCCATCGGTTCGGATAAAGGAATTGTCGGTATTTATTGTGTTATGATGTA
>JAUWQP010000101.1 GCA_030611015.1 Chloroflexota bacterium
TCTAGTTTTACTTGAATATTATAGTGACATAGTCGCCATCGGGCAATAGGACGGGTTTTAGAATGTCTAAAGCCAATTGCGACATCCCTGCAGTATACGGTGTGTTGGGTGTACGATTGAACAGAAAGCCAACAAGTGCAATTAGAGCGGGCAATTGACATTACAGCGGCAGCTAGTATAGGCTTCAACAAAAAGGAGGATAGGCGCTTGAAAGGGAAGATAAGGAGGCTCATCCGGGAAAGAGGTTTTGGGTTCATCGCCGCTGAAGATAGCAAGGACGTCTTTTTCCACCGCTCCGCTTTGGCTGGAGAAGATTTTGATGCGCTGAAAGAGGGCAATAGTGTCGAGTTCGACTTGGAAAGGGGACCTAAAGGACTTCAGGCGATGAATGTCAGAGTGGATGACCTATTCCGCAAGCAAGAGAGAGGTGAATCAATGCAAGCATACTGCCTAAAGTGTCGTACTAAAAGAGAAGTAAAAGACCCCAAGACAATAACCATGAAAAACGGGAGACCGGCAACTCAGGGCGTGTGCCCTGTGTGTGGAACTAAGATGTTCAGGATTGGGAAGAGTTAGACCTGCTCCTTACAGAGCCTAACAGAACTCAAGAGGGCTGGATTTTCCCGACGTCGGAATCTCCAGCCCTTCTATTTTACGAATCACACAAGACAGGCTAATGTGCAATTTCACCCCACACATACTCTGGTCTTTTCCTTCCCCGCCTCGTCGCCTATACAGCCACTGCCACTGAAGGCGGCACAGATAAGCCTATCATATCTATCTTACCAGCCCGGGTGGTGTCGATGATTGTCGTGCTCATGGCCACTGTGAACAACAGCCCGACTATCTCTACCGGCTTCAGTGCTGGATGCGCATTGATGAACTCAGCCATTGGTAGGCCGACTGTGTAATGGCAACAGTGCTGCAGGGACGAGAGGTTTCAACTGATAGGCCTGGTTAGTATTCTGTCCCCGGAATTCCAAGACCTGCCCTAGCCTTGCAGAGACTCGCAAGGAAAAGCTAGCTTTACTCTGGATATTTTGGCGGAACCATCGCACATCTTACCTCCCAGCAGAAACTTCGCGGGGGAGCATGACTCTGCCTGCCAGTGCACCAGTATGTCCTCTTTCTCTCACCGCGATTTTACCGTTCACTATCACGTATTCTATGCCGTCAGGGTACTGATGCGGGTTCTGATAAGTGGCCCTATCCGTGATGGTTTCTGGGTTAAATATAGTAATGTCTGCACGCATTCCTTCTCTGATGATTCCTCTATCTCTTAGTCCCAATTTCTGCGCCGGTAACGACGTCATCTTTCGTATGGCATTTTCAAGCGTCAATATCCTTTCTTCCCTTACATATTTTCCCAACACTCTTGGAAAGCTACCGTAGCTTCTAGGATGAGGCTTACCCTTGCCTAAAACTCCGTGCGGTGCAACTGCCGAGGCGTCCGTTCCTATCATTGACACAGGATGCCGTAAAACGGTGCAAACATCATCTTCGCACATGCAAAAACACACGACGCTTATAGCTGCGTCGTCAATTAGAAGGTCAAATACAAGCTCGAACGGATCTATGTGTTTCGTTTGGGCAATTTCGCTAACGGTTTTTCCTTCAAGATCTGGATGGTTCTTGCATCGAGCTATTTGGGTGACATCCCATATGTCGGCTTCTAGCAGGCTTGCCCGATCTGGTGATTCTTCTCTCATCTCTCTGCTTAGCCTATCACGGGTTTTCGCACTTGTTAATCTTTGAACAAGTTTTTCGGTTCCTCCTTCATGAGCCCATTGGGGAAGCTCCGCGCTTAATACGGTGCTTGCAGCCACATATGGGTAAACATCGCAAGTTATGTCTATTCCTCTACCTCTAACGTCCTCGACCATCTTGAGGCTTTCTTTGACTTTCCCCCAATTTGCCTTTCCCTCAGCTTTGTGGTGAGAAATCTCAACAGGTAGCCCGGCTTCTTCGCCTATTTCTATGGCCTCTTTCACAGACTCAATCAATTTCTCGCCTTCGTCTCTTATATGCGAAGCGTAGATTCCCCCATGACTTGCCACCACTCTAGAGAGTTCTACCAGCTCGTCAGTTTCGGCGTAACAACCGGGTGGGTAAATTAGCCCCGTGGACATGCCAAAGGCCCCTTCTTCCATTGCCTGAGCTAACCTCTTCTTCATTTCCTCTAGCTCTGTCTTTGTTGGCGATCTATCAACAAATCCCATGGTACAAACCCTCAAATTTGCGTGCCCAACCAGAGAAACGACATTAACAGCCACCCCCTGCCGACCTAATCTATTCAAGTAGTCTTTCATCGTCGACCAATCAAGTTGCAGTTTGGCCTCTTCAACGAGCGGCTCGGTCTTCCTAATCTCTTCTTTCATGAGGTCATTTAAGGGAGCGGCAGATCCACCGCAGTTTCCGATAACTTCAGTTGTTATTCCTTGTCTGATCATGCTCTCCGCCTTTGGATTCACCAGCAACACGAGGTCAGAATGAGAGTGTATGTCTATAAAGCCCGGAGATACCACCAGCCCAGCAGCATCTATGATTTCTGATGCTTTTTCAGCACTCAACCTGCCGATTGCCGATATTCTTTGTCCATTGATTCCCACATCCGCTTTGAACCACGGGTTACCCGCCCCATCAATCACCTTTCCATTCTTGATAATCACATCAAACACGATCGTCACCTCACAATTTCTTAGGTATTCGCGTTATTCCTCCGAACCTACATTCATCCGGTAATTTCTATTAGCCGACCCACAGCTCTCTCTTCCTTGCTAATCCACGCTCCTTGCTGAATGAAGCTGGTCGATCCAAGCTTTTAGGCCCTCCCCGCTCTACCCTCTGAGTGCATTATATGGAGACTAGCGAGAACCGTCAATCCGCACTCTCTTCCAATACAAGATGAGCCTGGAGTACTAAGAAAATACGGTACGCTCTGCTGGCTATCACAGACTGGGACGCAGTCCGTTTAACAAGCCGCTTGATTGTTAAGCCTGGGAATGCCTCCAAGTTCCCCACTACCTTCAATTACCAACTCCCTATGGCACACCCATCTTTGCGGGGATCTGAACCAGCTATGAGGGCATTGCGTGAAGGGTGTACCATAATGGCCTGCCCTCCACCAAATTCTTGAGAGTATGGGTCATCCAATTCAATGGCGTTGTGTCCTTTGTCAGCCAGTTCTTGAAGAACATGAGGATGGATAGTCGGTTCGAAGGCACATTCATTGCCTCGAATATACCTGAATCGAGGGGCATCAAGAGCCGTCTGCACATCCATACCGAAATCGATAATGTTGAGTAGCACCTGGATATGTCCCTGCGGTTGCATAAATCCACCCATGACGCCGAAGGTAAGAAACAAATGGCCATCCCTAAAGACCATGGCAGGAATTATGGTGTGATATGGCCTCTTGTGAGGCTCGATGCAGTTGGGATGGCCAGCCTCAAAAGCAAACAGGCGACCACGGTTTTGCAAGCAAATACCGGTATCTCCTACGACGATGCCAGAGCCGAACGCCTCGTAAAGGCTATTGATGAAAGAGACGCTGTTACCATCCTTATCAGTCACCGCCAAGTAAACGGTATCCCCCTCAGTATCCAAGATGCTTGCCTCCATCGCTTGCCCTGCCTTATTTCTATATATAAGGCTCCTTCTTTGCTCCGCGTAAGATTTGGAAAGTAATTTCTCCAAAGGGAGGTCAGCAAAATCTGGGTCGGCCACATATCGGCTGGCATCGGCAAAGGCTAGCTTCACAGTCTCTATTAGAAGATGTAGATACTCAGCAGAGTTATGCTCTAGAGATTGTAGATCATAACCTTCCAGTATATTCAAGGCTAGCAGCACTAACAGTCCTTGGCTATTGGGCGGGCATTCGTAGATGTCATATCCGCGATAATTGGTGCTTATTGGTGTTAGCCATGTAGAAGCATGGTCGTTCAGGTCTTTCATAGTAATTACCCCGCCGTTCTCCTGAGAACAGGCAACTATAGCCTCAGCAATTTCTCCCCTGTAAAAGACATTGCGTCCACCCCCGGCAATCTTTTTGAAGGTCTTGGCCAGGTCTGGCTGCACGATAACATCGCCTGGCTCAGGTGCCTTCCCAGCCGGCAGATAGGTACGAGTAGCACTGGCATTGAGTTGCAGTTTAGCGCTGTACATTTTCCAGGTATGTGCAATAATCTCCGTGACAGGAAACCCGTATTCCGCTAACTCGATGGCCGGCACCAGTACCTGAGACAATTTCATAGTGCCGTAATTGTCAAGCAGCGAACACCACCCATCCAAAGTTCCAGGAATTGTCACCGTATGAATGCCCGTACTAGGCATTTCTTGGTAACCGAAATTTCGAAGTTTGTCCAAGCTAGTTGCATAGGGAGCCCGGCCACTGGCATTCAATGCTTTTAATTGGTCGCTTCCGCTTAAATATACTAGCGCAAAGGCATCTCCCCCCAGACCAGTCATCATGGGCTCCACCACATTCAAAGCGGCAGCGGTAGCGATGGCAGCATCTACCGCATTGCCTCCTTGGCATAGCATACTCATACCAGCTTGCGCTGCTAGCGGTTGGCTGGTGGCCACTATTCCGCGATTACTCATGACAGCAGAGCGACGCGACGGAAACGAGTATTTCAGATTCATGTCCTCTCCAAATTGAAAACCTGATAGTCCGTGCCAATATTGTAGCCTAGTTTAAGCTAATTAAAAAACTATCGTGCTGGCTGGACATACTTTTGGTATTCCGCTAAATTGAAAGGAGTTCTCGGGGATAAGTTGTTAGCATTTTGGCTCCCGACTCCGTTACTAAGATAGTATCTTCTAGCCTGATGCCCAAGTTCAGGGCTTTACCATGTTTTACTGAACATTGGAAAAAAGCCAAAATATTATTCTTCTCAATCTTTGCTTCCGGGTTCGATTCCCCATTTCTCATTAGGAACGGTTGTTCCTCAACAGCCAGGCCGACATTGTGTCCCACCACGGGGCCTACCATAGGGAATCCAGAAGTTTTAGCGAACTCTTGTGGTACGACCTGTATTTCATTTGTGGCTATTCCAGGGCACAATTTTTCTAACATAATACTCTGTGCGTCTCGTAATGTTTCAGAAGCTTTTTGTAGTTGTTCAGGAGGTTTTCCGATAAAAAAGGTTCGGGCAAGGTCACTGGTGTAACCATGAATGACAGCTCCTAGGTCTATTGAAACAATCTCCCCGGCAGATATTTTCTTTTGAGTGGCACGGGGATGAAGGAGTCTGGCACGGGATCCGGATGCTACATATATAGTATGCTTAATAGCATCGGAACCCAGCGTTACCATTCGATGTTGTGCTAAGGAGGCAACCTCAAGTTCCGTCATTCCTGGTTTCATTACTTCTGCTGCTGTTTTCATACCGGCATCCGCAATTTCACAGGCCTTCCTCATGAACTCTATCTCTGTTTCAGATTTTACTGACCTGATTTGTTCTTCAATCGCATCGGTAGCATCTATAACTTCTACTTCAGGTAAATTACGTTTGAATGAATCTCCTAGTTCTGTCGTAGCTGTAATATCCATAGCAACTGGTCCTTCTGTTCCACCCAATTGTTCTAATATCTTTAGTATTTCCTTTCCCTGACTAGCCATAGTATAGGTTTTGACACGTACCCCTTTTGCTTGCTCAATCGCAGTATCTTTTTCGACCCAAAGTACAGCGAACACAGCTTCTGGTTCCTGGGTTATGATAACTACGCCGCACGTTTGCATACTGGGTTCAGTGACATCGGTGAAATATTGTATGTTTTGAAGAGTGGCCATCACTAATCCACAATAACCATTACGTCGCATGAAGTCACGCGCTTTTTCTTGCCTTTGCACAATTTCGTTTATCATACTGCTCCTTCTCTTCTAGGTAATCTATGCCTAATTTGGTTACCTTTAACAATATTGTTGGCCCCAGTGATCTAGCAGAAGCTCAATGATTTTACCACTGCTTGGTGAGGTCAGTCAATCTCACGATTTAAATCATCTAAAATGTAACCGAAGGGGGGTTTGTTAAATCACATAAAAAGTAACCAAAATTGGTTTAAGATGTAGCCTGATTACTGATTTTAGAGGAGGTGATACCAGGCTACATGACAAGGATGGATATGCAC
>JAUWQP010000010.1 GCA_030611015.1 Chloroflexota bacterium
CCTCCTTCTGGTGAGTTTAGTTGAATTCCAGCCACAGAGGCTACATCATGCCCTCGTATCCTCCTCCTCCCGGTGGCATAGCCGGCATTTTCTCTTTCTCAGGAATGTCGGTTACCAAGGATTCTGTAGTCAGAATCATAGTGGCAATGCTGGCACCGTTCTGCAGAGCACTCCTGGTGACCTTGAGAGGATCTACAATACCCCTTTCTACCATATTTACACCTAGTTCGTCTTTGAATGCATCATAGCCTATGCCAGGCTTGCTTCCCTTTATGTCATTTATCACCACTGAGCCCTCTCGGCCACTATTTCCAGCGATGCACCTCAGAGGTTCTTCCAGAGCTCGTTTTAAGAGATTCACTCCAGTAGCCTCATCACCCCCCACCTTGAGTTTCTTCAAGGCCGATAAGGCGCTGAGAAGAGCAACACCACCGCCAGGCAGGATACCTTCCTCCACAGCAGCTCTAGTAGCTGACAAGGCATCCTCTACACGGTGCTTTTTCTCTTTGAGTTCTGTTTCCGTAGCCCCACCTACCTTAATCACTGCCACGCCACCCGCTAGTTTAGCCAGCCTTTCCTGTAACTTCTCCTTATCATAATCTGAGGTGCTTATATCTATCTCAGCCCTGATTTGCTTGATCCGAGCCTCGATATCTTGGGCCTCGCCCTTGCCTTCAACAATGGTGGTATTATCTTTATCAGCAATCACTCTTCTGGCTCGCCCTAAATCTTCAATGGTAACCGAATCCAGTTTTCTGCCAACTTCCTCAGATATAACCTCGCCCCCGGTAAGAACAGCTATATCCTGAAGCATGGCTTTTCTCCTGTCACCAAATCCAGGTGCTTTCAGCGCAAGGGGAGATAAAGTGCCCCTCAGCTTATTAACCACTAACGTAGCCAGCGATTCGCCTTCGATATCCTCAGCAATAACAACCAGATTTTTGGACACTTGAACAATCTTTTCCAGTGCCGGCAATATATCGTTTATGGCGGAAATCTTCTTATCGGTGATGAGGATATAGGGGTCTTCTAGTTCTGCCCTCATTTGTTCGGCGTTAGTGATAAAATAAGGACTGATGTAGCCACGGTCGAACTTCATACCCTCAACATATTCAGTCTCGAATTGCAGCCCTTTGCCTTCCTCAACGGTGATGACACCATCCTTGCCCACCTTTTCCATGACATCAGCAATCAAATCGCCAATTTCCTGGTCAATAGCCGATATGGCAGCAACCTGAGCTACCTGCTCTCTACCAGCTACCGGTATGGACATTCTCTTGAGCTCGTCAACTAACGCTTCTACCCCCTTGTCAACCCCGCGCTTTAGGGCCATGGCATCAGCACCGGCAGCTATGTTTTTGAAGCCCTCACTAATGATGGCTTGAGCTATGATAGTAGATGTACTGGTGCCGTCGCCACAATCATCGTTAGTTTTGGTAGCTGCTTGCTTGACTAGCTGCACCCCCATATTCTCAAACGGGTCAGGCAACTCTATTTCTTTGGCTATAGAAACGCCGTCGTTAAGCACTGAAGGAGCACCCCATTTCTTATCCAGCGCCACGGGTCGCCCACGGGGTCCCAGAGTCACCCTGATCGCATCAGTCAGGGTATCTACACCGCTCTTCAAGGCTTTCCTCGCTTCCTCGCCGAAAATGATTTGTTTTGCCATTTGGCTCACCTCCTTTTTTATTTATTATTAACTTTTCTTGGCCAGAATATCGCCTTCACGCATGATAACCAGCTCTTCGTCTTCCAGCTTAAACTCAGTGCCAGCATATTTGGAATAAATAACCTTGTCCCCCTTCTTCACCTCCATAGCTATGCGTTTGCCATCCTCAGTCAACCTGCCCGGACCGACAGCAATAATTTTCCCCTCTTGAGGCTTTTCTTTAGCTGTATCCGGTAAGACTATCCCTCCTTTGCTTACATCTTCTTTAGGTGTGGGTTTTATCACCACCCTGTCTCCTAAAGGTTCAATTTTAACCATGTTCCCTCCTTTCTGGCATTAATTTTAGCACTCTGCCCTCGAGAGTGCTAATTTCCATTATATCAAGAAAAATCAAAAATGCAAGAGGGTTTTCCTAAAATCTGGTAAATTTTTCTTGAATTTTTACACTAAATCGTGTATAATCCTAAGTGATGGAGCGGGAAAAAAGAAAAAAAAGACAATGGAGTAAAGAAGAGATCAAGGGACTGAGGCAACACCTGAACTTAACACAGGTAAAGCTAGCCGAGGAATTAGGCACGCGTCAGCAAACAATCAGTGAATGGGAAAAGGGGATGTATCGACCTCGCGGGGCATCGGCTACCTTGCTCAGCATAGTTGCTGAGCGTAGTGGCTTTACTTACAAAGCTGGAAAGAAGCATGATGAACCAAATTAAGGTCGGCTGCTGCGGTTTTTCCAAGGGCAAGAGGAAATATTGTGAGCAATGCTCTAAGCTTTAAACAGACAAGTAATTTTTTTACGCCATGATTACACGTAATCGGATAAAATTCCCGGAAAAGCAAGCAGTTCTAATATGGCAACAAGTGGTGGGAAAGGAGCTGACCTCCTCGGAAGACGAGCTAGTCAGTGTAATCTATCCTGGAAGGACTAATGGTGATAACGGCCCCGATTTTCGGGATGCAGTTATCGTGAGCAAATCTAATTTGATGCAAGGGGATGTAGAGGTTCACGTTAAATCCAGCGATTGGTATAGCCATGAGCATCATGCTGATGCTGAATATAATAATGTCATCCTTCATGTTGTGATGTGGCATGATTGTAATTCAGCCACCTTACTACAAAGCGGCAAGCCAGTTCCCGTGCTATGTCTGGCGAAGGCATTGCGGCACCAAGCTTATTTGCTGCCCTACCGGCAGCTTCCTTGTTCCCAGATACTTGACCACGTGGATAGGCAAACTTTAGGAAAGCTATTGAACACTGCCGGTGAAGAAAGGTTTACGCAGAAGGCGATGCATTTTCAAGCCGAGTTAAAACAAGAAGAGGTGGGGCAGGTGCTTTTCCGGGGCATTATGAGGGCTCTGGGTTATGCTAAAAACACAAAGCCCTTTGAAGACCTTGCTGACAGAATGCCCCTCAATTCCATCGAATCCAGAGAAGGCTTGGCCCTAAAGCAAGCTTTGTTGTTAGGCACAGCCGGGTTATTACCTTCTCAAAGATGGCAAGGAAAGTTTGCCAGGGAAAAAGAAGTCCAGGAATTGGAGCAAATATGGCAGTCGGCGGGTAAAAAAATCAAAACCATGAAGGAAGGTGACTGGAACCTCTCTCACATATATCCCAACAATTCTCCAGTACGCCGCATTGTCGCACTGAGCTACCTTATTGAGCGCTACTACGAAGGAACCCTGTTGGCAGGGATATTGCAGCTAGTGAAAGAAGCACCTCTGCCCGGTGGGCACCGCGTGCTGGAGAACGGATTGACTGTGGCTAGCGATGGCTACTGGCGGAACCATTTCGATTTTGATGTCAGAAGTAAAACAAAAATATCGGCTCTTTTGGGAAATAGCAAAGCAGGTGAAATTGCAGTAAACGTGATATTGCCCTTTGCTTTCTCCTGGGGAGAATTAGCCGATGAGGCGAAGCTAACAGAGAACGCTATAGAGCTTTACCGTAATTATCCCAAATTGGCTGAGCATTTTATAACACGGCACATGACGAAGCAGCTTAGCCTAGAAGAGTTTCCCGATTTCACTGCCTGCCATCAGCAAGGGCTCATTCACGTCTTCAGGAACTACTGCCGAGAGGGAAGATGTTCACAGTGTCCTCTGGCTTCAAGCAGATGCTCCTGTTAAAAATACCGGCAAAACAAGGTATAATAGCTGAAAGCGGGCAAAGCCAAAAGCAGAAACTGGACTTCTGGAGGGATGACAGGTGGTAACGGATGAGAGGTTAAACGAGCAAGAGATTGAATTTATCACCCAGTGTTTAAAGGAGGGCAAGCCCTTACCAGACAGCTATCGCCATATAATCCCCTTTGAGACCAAGAGAGAATATGAGCTTACTTACGCTGATAAAGAGCGAGAAGAAGACATACTAGCAGATACATTTGCAGTGCCTTTGCAACCAGTAAAAACCTTTGGCAGCAATGGCAATGACTGGACAAATAAGCTTATCTTCGGTGATAACCTGCAGGCGCTCAAGACGTTGACGAATGACCCCGAGGTAAAAGGCAAGGTTAGGCTAATTTATATTGACCCACCCTTTGCCACCAGGCAAGAGTTTCGAGGAAGCCAGGACCAAAAGGCATATCAAGACAAGATTGCGGGGGCGGAGTTTCTCGAGTTTTTAAGGAAACGCTTGGTTTTCCTGACAGAACTCTTGAGCGGGGATGGGAACTTTGTTGTGCATTTAGATAATAGGCGAGTTCATTATGTTAAGCTCATGATGGACGAGATTTTGGGCGAAACGAGTTTTGTAAATGAACTTGTGTGGCATAAGGGGCGTGAAGGAGGCGCATCGCGCAGTCACAGCCCGCACTCTGCTATGCCTACTGAGTACCAAAATATCCTCATCTATGCCAAGAGGCGCGACCAACGTTTCTGGAATGCGCCTCTTGGCCCTTATAAGGAGTCAACATTGCAGAGCGTTGGCAAAGATGCGAAGGGTTGGTTCTATAAACGGGGAAGAATGGGCCGAACTCCGGCTCCTTGGGAAATTGAAGCGGGCGTAGCCCTAAAGAGCTACATAAGTGATGACCCCAAAGAGACTAGAGAAGATGTCATTCGCAGGTTAACAAGGCCAGGCGCAAAATACGTTACCATCGGTGATGTATGGAACAACGAACTCGTGAAACAGACCACAGTAACCAATTACCCAACCGAAAAGCCTGAAGACCTACTCCGGATGATCATTGAAGCCTCTTCTAATCCCGGCGACCTTGTCCTAGACGCTTTCGCTGGTTCTGGCACTACTGGAGCCGTAGCGGAGAAACTTGGCAGAAGATGGATTATGATTGATTGCGGAAAGTTAGCGATTTATACCATGCAAAAGCGCTTTCTTAATCTCAGGGAGGAGATTGGAAACAAGGGCAAGCCGCTGAAACCCAAACCATTTACTCTATACAATGCCGGACTCTATGACTACCGAATGATTAAGGAACTCCCGTGGGAAGAGTATCGGAGCTTTGTCCTGAAGCTGTTTCAGTGCCGGGATGAAAAGCACCGTATCGCTGGTGTGGAGCTGGATGGCTATCTGGGAGCAGACGATGTCCTCGTTTTCAATTACAAAAAGCACAAAGACGTGGTTCTAGACAGGGGGTTTATAGATGACCTCCACTCTATTCTAGGTGATAGGGTAGGCCGAAGGTTTTTCACCGTTGCTCCGGCAGCAAGCGTTGCCTTTCTTGAAGACTATATTGAAAAAGGAAACACGAGATATTTTATCTTGAGAATTCCCTATTCCATTATTGATGAGTTACATCGCAAGGGCTTCACCCACATAAAACAGCCAGTTAGCGAAATGGATGCTAATGACACTGTTGATGCTGTAGGTTTTGATTTCATCCAGATTCCCGATGTTGAATGCGAATATTATCTAGATAAACCTAAAGGGCAAGTAGGCTTAGAGCATGGCGGAAGGGATGCGGTAATCAAAATCGAAAAGTTTGAAAGCAACATCATCTCCAAAAAGCCACTACATTATGAAAACATGGAAACACTCTCTATGGTAATGGTGGACTATGAATATGATGGCAAGGTCTTCAACTTTGACGAAGTTTTCTACGCCGAAGATTTAAAGAAGCAAGATTACGAAGTGCACTTCGACTCAAATAAGCTCGACGGTCAAATGATGCTCATCTACATAGACATCTTTGGCAACGAGAAGCGAGAGGTTAAGAAACTGAGTGATTTTATCGGTCGTGGGAGAATGTAACATGGCTTGGCTATTTTCAAAGCGTTGTCGAGAGGCACTTAGGGACAAGAAAATCAAGGTGAGTATTCCTGTGCCAGTGCGTGTGCGAATATGGAAGGCATTACAAAACTATGATGAATGGTTTCAGGAATCAGGTCCTACAGGATTCAATTACGAGACATCAACATTGCAACAACTTCCTGGAAGGATTGAAGCTGAGCTCGGTCTCACAGAACTTCTCGCTTTTCCCGAGGATGGAGGAGCCCCCAAGCCAAGTGATCTGGAAGGTTTTGTCTTAAGGGGAAATTACCCTCCTTATTTATTCGATGCCTTAGAGTTGTTTTGCGAAAGTATTGAGGAATATAACAAAAATCCATTTCAGCACTCTTTCAATGAAATAATGGAGGAGAATGGATTTCCGTGGCGAATGGCTGACGGTAAGATATTCCCTGTGGATTCTGCTTATATAGATGAAGAGATAATAAGGAGAGCCTATGAATTACTCCATGAGGTAAAATTTCATGGCGCCTTGCAAGAGTTTGAAAAGGCGAGAGTTGACCTGATGAATGGTGACTGCGAAGGTGCGATACAAAATGCTAACTTGGCAATAGAGAGTGTTATTAAAGAGGTTTTAGGCATAGAAAAGGCAAAACCGGGGGAATTGTTCCGCAAGCTGATTGAATCAGGCGTTATACCAGAATATTATAGAGGCTTTTTAAAAGCATTCGAGGAGAATATCTTACGGTGTGTCGCCATAATAAGAAATGAAGAGCTTGGAGTAGGGCATGGGCGAGGCCCTTCAAAAAATATAGTCCCACCTGACCTTGCTGAACTTGCCATTAATCTTTCCGGCGTTTTAATAAATTTTCTGGTTAAGCAACATCTACGAAAGATTGGTGCGAGTATAAAAGTGGAAGGGAAAATAGATGACGAGGATATCCCTTTTGACTAAGTAGAGAGATTAAGTATGCTTGATAAGCAGCTACTCAAAAACCAGGATTTAGTGCTAAAGGTCTCTCCAAATGCTGACCCGGCGAAATTTGATATAAGCAAATATGAGGCATTCCTTGATGCCCTTTGCGGAGACAGGGAATATCAGAAGGAAGCTACAAGAGAGACGCTTCGCTATCTTCTCGGAGGGCAATATAATAGCCTGAGAGACCTGGCAAAGGAAAACTACCAGCAAAACGCAGTATTGCAGGACTTATACCCCTCTTTAGAGGACTTCTACAAGCACCTTCAGCTTCCTGACAAACTTTCCTGCAGCTTGGATTTAGCCACTGCTACAGGCAAGAGCTATGTAATATATGGCATTGCCCGCATAATGCTATCTGAAGGTGCCGTAGATCAGGTTCTTGTCCTTTGCCCTTCAAATACCATTGAGGCGGGACTCACCGAGAAGTTCCGTAGTCTGTCAGGAGATAGAACATTGAAGGAAGTGCTTCCTGACGCAGCAGTAATTTCAAATCCTCGCATTATCAACGCATCTCAGACAATTCAGAAGGGGGACATCTGTATAGAGAATATTCATGCTACCTATGAAAGAACCAAATCTGCCATTGAGGATAGTCTAAAAAACAAAGGCGAAAGAACTCTGGTCATAAATGACGAAGTGCATCATATGGCTAATCCTCCAGCTCGTGACCAAGCTTTGAAGAAGTGGAAGGAATTCTTGTTGGACCCTAAATACAACTTTAAGTATATCGTGGGGGATTCAGGAACTTGCTATGTCGGAAATGATTACTTTACCGATGTGATTTATCGTTTTTCTTTGAGGCAGTCCATAGAGGAAAGATTTGTGAAGACGATTGATTATGTGGCTGAAGATGTCTCGCATACTAAAGATGAGAAATTTCAGAAAATTTATGACAATCACATTCAAAACAAAGCTCTAAAGTACCGTCTGATAAAGCCCCTCACTATATTGGTAACTAAGGATATATCTACCTGTAAAAAGCTAACTCAGGATTTAATAGACTTCTTGACTAAGAAAGAAAACATTAGCAAGGATGCCGCTGCTAGCAAAGTTTTGATTGTCACCTCGGCTAATGAGCATAAAAACAACATACCTAAGCTAAAAGATGTTGATGACAAAAATAATCCCATTGAATGGATTACCTCAGTTAGCATGTTGTCTGAAGGCTGGGATGTGCAGAATGTTTGTCAGATTGTCCCCCATGAGGAGCGAGCATTCAACTCGAAGCTCTTGATTGCTCAGGTACTAGGTCGTGGTTTACGAATCCCTCCAGAATATAAGGGGGAGCAGCCAGCAGTAACAGTATTTAATCATGACAAGTGGTCAAGCAGTATCAGAGGATTGGTCAACGAAGTTCTTGAGATTGAGAATAGGATGTATAGCTATCCTATACCGAAAGATAGAGACTACAACTTCGAGCTTTACAATATCGACTATAAGAAATCTGAAGAATTAGTTGAAACTCCGCAAGTTAAAGAATACGTGTTCAGTAAGGGCTTCATTTCACTAAACAGTAGGGCTGAAATAGAAGAGAAAACAACTACCTATGAGCGAGCGGTAACAGAAGAGCAATGGGTAAAGAAAACACCTATAGAATATAAGATGCACTCTGCTGAAGAAGTGGCTCTGGACATACTAAACAGATTCAAAGCATTTGATTTGGATGAAGGAACTGCATATAGCAAGAAATACCCTTTCGAGAAGATTTTAGCAATTATAAAGAATTCACTGCAGAGAATAGGTGAGAACGAGGACTTAGTCCATGAGCAAAGCAGACAAAACATCCTGCAGGGATTCGGCGTAATAGGAAGGAAGAAGACCAAGAGCTTGAGATATAAGATTGAGGCCGAAAACCTTTATACTATCAACACAGAGGATATTAACAAGGATAGCCTTGGCGTAGGAACACTGAGGAGAGAACACAGCATATTCTTTGATGATTATTCCACTAAGGAAGGGGACGAAGAGGATAGAAAACTCTTAAAGGAACTACTAGAAGACGAGGCTTTGCATGTGTATTCACTGCAAAGAGTAGAAAATGCGTTCAATTTCAAAACCCCTGTTAATGTAGCTTTTGCCTCTTATAAGCCAGAAAGGGATTTTATCAAAAGATTAGTTAGTGAAGAGAATGCCAAATTTATAGATGCCTGGATAAAATCCCCCGACGTGGGGTTTTATAGCATCGAGTATTCGTGGCGGAAAGGTGAGCATCCTAAACAAGGAAGTTTCAATCCTGACTTTTTCATTAAGGTAGGCAACGATATTTTAGTTATAGAAATCAAGCAAGACGGAGATCTTTCGGCTGAAAATAAAGCCAAGCTGAGATATGCTAAAGAGCATTTCAAGCGACTTAATACCCTGCAATCAGAGCAGCGATACTACTTCAAATTCCTCTCCCCTGAAAGCTATGACTTGCTCTTTCAAAGGTTAAGAGAGGGAAAATACCAAGATTTTACTGCAAGGCTAGAGGCAGGTTTAGATGAACTTTCAGAACAAGACTAATAAGCTAGTACAAGATTACGTTGCCTCTATTCCCTTTGACCGGCGGCTACACAGCCTAGGTAATCAGATGAAGCTACACTAGTTACTACCGGCGGTCTCCCAGACCGGTGTCTATATAGGCGACCAGATACACAGACGCTGGCTTGACGCTGGGAAAACACTTCACCACAATGTAGGAGGGAGTCAGTATCTAGATCATACTGCTATTGTGTCGTAGGTTTGATCAAATAGCTTCGCATTCAAGTATACTACAATGCACGATTGTTAGGTTATACATTTCGTCATTTCGTGCAATTCAAGAAGTACAATATGTAACCGTCATTGCCCAGAGGGTAAGCCGATGAGGGAAGATGCTCACAGTGTCCTCTAGCTAGGTGAGGAATACTGAGGCGTAAGCTCAAAATCGTCGGCGGGTTGCAAGCACCTTGCCAGTTTGGTATTCTATCTTCGGGATGAATCAGACCTTTGGCGATCCCCAGCAGGAATTACTCCAGTGTCTGATCCGGGAAACTGCCAGCGGCAGCTGGTTTCCCTACTTGCCGAAAGATGAGTTAGTATGGAGCAAATTGTAGGTTCCCTATTTGGAGTCAGTTATCACACTTTCGATATTCTGTACGACCTGCTTTTCACTACAGAAAGGGTAATAGCCTGCATCATCCAGCACCCCAATGATTTTCGCTATCGCCTTACATTGAAGGAATTCTTCTTTGGACACATGCTGGCAAAACGAACGGAGCGATTCAAGCGGATGGAAATCGCTCAAGCACGACGCCACAGCTTACAAGAAAAACCCATCAGCGAATTGGTAGCCCTGCACCCTTCAAACTTCGAGATTCGCTACAGCGAAGTCACTTCCGTTGAGATACCACGTGGACTCTTCCAGCCACAGTTAAAGTTAGATACTTCGAAACTGCCAACTACAAGGCGAATAATCCGTTTCACCATACCCAGAGGGCAAATTCCAGACGCCCAACGCCTGCTAAAGCTGGTTTTAGCTTCAAAGGTTAAGGAAAAATGATTCTTCTTGCGATGGAAGAGCACCAGGTTGGTTAAGAACAGTGAATCGCAATCCGGTTACCACTCCCCAGACTGTAGCGACGGGACTCGTCCCGACCTGGGTTAAGACCAAGGTGCAAGTTCAGAAATCATCGACCCAGCCGACAACTCCCAAACCTGCGTTCACGTAGGTGTAGACAAAGTCTTTACTGAAATCCATGCCGTACTTAGGAATATCGTTAAAATCATCCACTAATAGCTGACCCTTGTTTATCGCCTCCTCGATTGCTGCTTTAAGAATCACGAACTCTTCCCGGAGATATTTCATTTCCATCTCCAATTCCTTACTCCCTCAATTGGTTATTACCTTCACTATCACAATCTTAATAGAAGCTCCATAGCCTGTCTATAACCCAAAAGTCCTACACCTGAACATCAAGGTTTCCTTGCGAATAGTCTAAAAGCTCCAAGGAGAGGAAAATTCCCCTCTGAACTGTAAGTAAAACGAATTTAACTGAAAAAAGTTACAGGCCAAATAGTACTAGTACCAAAAATTTTTAAAATCACACTCTAATTGTTTGTCACGGGAAAACCGCACTTTTCAGGGAACTGGAAAGGGATTAACCAATGCCAAGGCTGGGCACTACATCCAGGTCATAACCGCTTACTTTGCCAGCCTGGAAATGATAATAACCACAGGCAGCCACCATAGCAGCATTATCAGTACATAAGTGAGGAGGGGGAATAAGAACCGGGACTGGCGAGTTGGCAAGGAAATGCTGGGCTAATGTCTTATTGGCCGCCACTCCACCGCTCAGCAAAATTTGCTCCACCTTCAATTGCTTTGCGGCTTCAATTGTTTTGGCAACTAAAACATCGACTATGGCCAGCTGGAAGCTTGCTGCAGCATTGGCTACCGAGATCCCTCCCTTGTGAACACGCTGCCACAAGGCGGTTGTTAGTCCACTGAAGCTGAAATCATGGCTTTCCTTTAGCCAGGCCCGGGGGAGGGGCAAGCAAGGGGTTCCAGAGCGGGCTGCCTGTTCAATAGCTGGACCCCCAGGGTAGCCCAGGTCCAAGATTCTAGCTGCTTTGTCAAAGGCTTCGCCGGCAGCGTCATCCCGAGTTCGTCCCAATTTCTCAAACTGCCCATGTCCCTTCATCAATACTAAATCGCTATGCCCACCGGAGACAACAAGACAGAGGCAGGGGAATTTCACTCTCCCGTTTTCGCCAGGTGAGGAGGAAGAGTCCAGCCAATTAGCATAGATATGTGCCTCAAGATGGTTAACCCCGGTAACAGGTAATTTTTTGGCTAAGGCAATTGCCTTGGCCACGTTAACGCCGACCAACAGCGACCCGGCCAGCCCCGGTCCGAAAGTCACAGCAATGCCGTTGATATCCTGCCAGGAGACTTCGGTCATTGCCTGGCTGACAACCGGGATAATAGTGAGAAGATGCTGCCTTGAGGCAACTTCGGGGACTACGCCGCCATAGCGAGCATGAATGTCTATTTGTGAAGAAACAACATCGGAGATAATTCTGCAGCCGTCCTCCACCACGGCAGCGGCAGTTTCATCACAAGAGGTTTCAATACCCAGGATTTGCATTTTCGTTCTCATGAACTGCCGCCACTATCTTGGCATAACCTTGAACAATATCTTATCCTGGCGCCGCAATATTCCCAGAAGCCGGGGAAGGGCTTCCCTGCTTACAATGATAAGTCGCCCTTTGCCTCTCTCATTGGCTACCAATATTTGGCAGAGTACACAGCCATAAGAACGTTATATATTCGCTTCCCCTGCTTTCTTAACAGCATATTGTATTAGAGGTGGCGAGAAGAGTCCATGAACTACTGTTGTAGCCGCCATAAGTGCGATTATTGTGCCTCCGAGCTCATATCCCGATAATGCTTGAGCTGCCAGGAAAGCAAGACCTATGGCAACACCTGCTTGATCTAGCATGGCAAGGCCGAGATACTTCTTAATTTTTGGCTCAGATTTGGACAGGACGCCTCCCAAGCTACACCCTGTTATCTTGCCAATACTTCTGCCAACGCAATACACAATTACAAGCGGCCATATGAGATGAAAAAGTGAGAAGTCCATCGCCATACCAATAGCGGCGAAAAACAAAACAAATATCGGCGTCATGATATTATCTATCAATTCGCTTGAGCGAGTGCCGATTTGGACATTGAGGTTAATTACTGCGGTTCCTAAAGCCATACATGCGAGAATTGCTGAAACTCCAATCATTTCCGCCAGACCCCAACACAGAATAGCCACCGCCAAAGAAACAACGAAGATGTGGTCAGAAGAGAGATGTATTTTCTTCGTGAAGTAAGCAGTAGCAATTCCAATTACCCCTCCAAGTCCTAAGCCACCAAAAATCTCCCATAATGGGTAAGTAAAGGAAAATGAAATGCTTGCTTCTCCACCTAACAACATCTTCGTCCACATAATCCCCACCGAATAAATAACTATTACAAGTGCGTCATCCAGTCCCACAAGAGCCATAGTTATGTCTGTAAGTGTTCCTTTTGCCTTTAAGTCTCTTAAAACTGCTATTGTTCCTGCCGGAGCGGTTGCCGGGGCGAGCGAACCCAAAATTATGGAAAGTGGGAGATTCCTCGTTAATAAATATACAAAACCCCATGTTGCAATAAAAGTCGTAAACACCTGCACAAACAATATAATGACCAGCTGCTTACCCATTCTTTTTAGAAAAGCGAAAGAAAAGCTCAATCCTATTATGTAGGCAACAAGAGCAAGCGTGATTCCGGTGATAATGACATTGAATTGTTCGGGCGCGCTGAAATTCAAAACCTGCCCTATGATAATACCTGAGAGAATATATGCTAGAACTTCTGTTAAACGTATCTTGCGTAGTATCTTGCCGAGTATGAAGCCAAGTATGAGAATTAAAGCAACAAGCACATAGATATTCATAAGGTATTCAGGAACTTATATCTGAGATTTCTTACCAGGAGCTGTATTGTTATTTCTCCCAAGAGTCTTTTATTTTCATCAACAACTGCTAATCTGCGGATATTGAAGGAGGAAAACTTCTTCAAGACGTCAGCCACAGTTTCCTCCGGCGAGCATACAACAGGGTTATGTGTCATGATATCCTGGACGACACTTTCTTTTAGGCAAAATATCTCAGCCCTGGGAGTCCCGAACATCCTTTCCTTTTTTTGCCCAGGAGGAATAATGGTACGCAACATATCGTGTTCCGTTATTACCCCCACCACTTTCATTTCCTCAATGTTATTAACCACCCATGCGTGTGCCCTCAGGGAAAGCTTGTTAAGAAACTCCGCCCAACTCGCGTTCTCCTCCATAAATGGGGTATCACGCCCGGGTAGCATTATCTCTTTTATTTTTGTCTTGTAAAATTCTTCCATCGTGGTCTGTCAGGGAAAAACTTCCTGTCTCGATTTGACTAGAAACTTGCAGTAAAGCTTTGTCATATGCTTATGTTAGTATTCTAATAGAGAAGGAAAGATTAGGCAAGCAATAACAGCTTGCCTGGCGCTGTCCAGTATGTTAGCGTAGCTTTGTGTTTCGGGCGTTTTGAGCATGACCTCTATTATTCTCGCCGGTGGCAAAAGTTCGAGGTTTGGTCGGAGCAAGGCTCTTCAGGCTATTGAGGGTAAGAGTCTTATCCAGTGGGTGGTTGACTGCCTTGCTGTCTTCAGCACAGAAATCATCGTAGTAACTGCGCATGGCAAAGCAATTCCTTGCTCTTCGACTATAAGGATAAAAACGGTAGCCGATATTTACCCTAGCAAGAGTCCGCTTGTGGGCATTTATTCAGGTTTAGTAGCCTCGGCTTGTCCACGAGCTATTGTTGTTGGCTGTGATATGCCCTTCCTAAACATTGGCTTGCTTGACTATATGTCCCAAATCTGCTCCAGCTTTGATGTTGTTGTTCCACAGATAAAAGATAAATTAGAGCCTCTTTGCGCAGTATATTCCAAGAACTGTGTGGCTCCCATTCAATGGTTGCTGGAGCAAAATGAACTGAGGATTAGCAAGCTTTTTAGTATGGTCAAGGTGAAGTACGTTGAAGAGGGTGAGCTCAATAGATTTGACTCGGAGCACTTAAGCTTCTTCAATATAAATAGCGGAACTGACCTAGGCAAAGCAAAAAAGCTGGCAGCCAAAAAGGGATGGCTATACCATGGGCATAAATCAGATTCCTCCTCTACCCCACCTACCACTGCTTATTGAATTCGTTGAGGGATCGGAGCTTCCAATCCAGGTTTCACTCACCCCTGCGAGTGCGGAGTGCAGATTTTCCACAGACGTATGAAATTACCTTGATTAAATACTCAAGCAGCATTTTGTGGTTGCCGATCCATCAGAGCTTTATCACTTTTCCCCAGATAGTGGGGTAACTGAAGTTATTTATGACCCGAGATGCCGATTGGCTTAGTCTTATGGTTACCTTCAGCTAGCTCTAAAGGGTCTCTCTCAAGGGACTTGGGCCTAGCTTTTTGACTTCCTCAACGAAATTAGTGACTACCTCAGCAAATCTCTGCCCCTCGGCAGCGGAAACCCACTCCAACCGCAGCCGCTCTGCCTCGATTCCCAACTGCGGCAAGAGTTTTTTTAGAAGCAAAATCCTCCTCAGTGTTTTGTAGTTCCCTTCCAAGTAGTGACAATCCCTAGGGTGACATCCCCCTACAAAAACACCATCAGTCCCTTGTTGAAAGGCTTCTAATATGTACACAGGAGCTACCGCTCCGGAACACATTATCCTTATCATTCTTAAATTCGATGGATACTGGAGCCGGCTCACCCCGGCAAGATCAGCACCAGCATAAGCACACCAATTGCAGCAAAAGCCAACAATCCTGGGCTCGAAGTTATTCATTTTCGTGCTCCTGCTAAAGCAGCACCAAGCATCGCTGAGATTTCTTCTCTCGTAAATCCTCGCTGCTGAACAGCGCCGGACGGGCAGGCGGCACAACAGGTGCCACAGCCCTTGCAAAGAGCTTCGTTTACCACAGAAACTCCCCTTTCCCGGTCCACAGCTATCGCCCCATAAGGACACACGACCTCGCATACGCCACAACCACTACATAAGTTTTCATCCACTGAAGCGACAATTCCTTCTCCGATTACGGCATCCTTGACCAACACAATAGTGGCACGCGATGCAGCAGCTTTCGCCTGGGCAATGCTTTCCTCAAGGGATTTCGGTGCATGGGCCAGCCCGCAGACAAAGACCCCGTCAGTGGCAAAGTCAACGGGGCGAAGCTTTACATGCGCTTCTAAGAAAAAGCCATCTTCGTTCACAGGAACTTTGTACAGCATGGCAAGCTCACTCACCTCTGGCGACGGCACCATCGCTACACTCAGGGCAAGGATGTCAGCATCAATAGCTATTTCATCGCCAAGCACTTTATCCTTAACCTGAACTCTGAGCAAAAGCTGACCACCTTTTCTCTCCTGGCTTACCTGAGGTTTATCTTCCAAATCGTAATGCAGAAAGACAATCCCTTTCTGCCTCGCTTCTTCATAGTATTGCTCATAAAATCCGTATGTTCTCACATCTCGATAAAGGATATAGATGTTCATCTCGGGTTTCAGTTCCTTGAGCTTCAAGGCATTCTTAATTGCCTCGTTGCAGCATACCCTTGAGCAATAAGGTCGTTCGTCATTTCGAGAACCTACGCATTGAATCATCACCACGTTGTCACAGTTGATAATATCCGGGTTTTTCCCTACTATTTCTTCCTCAAGTTCAAGTTGAGTGAGCACCCTCGGGTCTCTTCCATAGAGATATTCATCAGTCTTATGTTCTTCAGCTCCAGTGGCGATGATGGTGACACCATGGTCTATCTTTTCTACGACCCTGCCACGATATCTCATGATTTCTGTGGTGAAGTTACCCACATAGCCATGCACATCCACAATCCAAGTATCGGTATATACTCTAATCTTAGGGTGTTCCTGGACTTGCTTAATAAGCTTGTCAAGAAATTGCTGGACATCCTCATCGTCAATATTGTAATGTATTCTTCTGGCTACCCCACCAAGCGCGTTGCTCCTCTCAATAAGATAAACCTCGAATCCCTGTTCTGCTAATGTTAAGGCGCTGGTCATTCCTGCTACCCCTCCTCCGATAACCAGTGCACGACGGTTAACCGGAAGAGCCACAGGCTTGAGCGGCTCTATCAGCCTTGCCTTAGCTACCGCCATTCTTACCAAGTCTTTTGCCTTTTCGGTGGCTTTCTCCGGCTCGTGCATATGAACCCAGGAGCATTGGTCCCTGATATTCGCCATTTCAAAGAGATACGGATTGAGTCCAGCCTCTCTAATCGTTTCTCGGAACATAGGTTCATGGGTTCTCGGGGTACAAGAGGCCACAACAACTCGATTGAGCTTGTGTTCCTCAATTGCCTTCTTTATTTTCTCTTGAGTATCTTGTGAACAAGTAAAAAGGTTTCTTTCGGCATGAGCTACATTGGGCAAGGTCCCAGCAAATTCGGTGACCTCAGGGACATTTACATACCCGCCGATATTGATTCCACAGTGGCAAATAAAAACCCCGACTCTTGGTTCTTCTCCACTGATATCTCTTTCTGGTGGATATTCCTTTGTCTTAGTCAAAGTTCCCCTTGCGGGAGCAAGTAAGGTTGAGATTTCTCCGGCAGCTCCGCTGGCTTGCATCACTGTCTCGGGAATGTCCTTCGGTGCCGAAAAGGCCCCGCAGACGAATATTCCGGACTTTGAGGTCTCCATTGGTGAGAAAGGCTTTGTTTGACAAAATCCGTAAGGATTAAGCTGGATTCCAACCTTCTTAGCGAGCTTAACCAATTCTGGAGAAGACTGGAACCCTACAGAGAGAACCACCATACTGAATTTCTCAGTCTTTATTACACCATCCTCGGTAGTAAATTTGACTACCAGGTCACCCGTGCTATCTACTGCTTCAATGCTGTAAACCTTCGACCTGATGAATCGTATGCCACTTTCCTCCTTCCCACGTTCGTAGTATCTGTCGAAGTCCTTGCCATAAGTCCTGATATCCATGAAGAAAACGGTGATGTCCAAAGGAATTGAGCTATGTTCTTTGGCGATTATGGCTTCTTTAATAGCATAGGTACAGCAAACGGAGGAGCAGTAAGGTCTGTCATGACTTGGATCCCTGGAACCAACACACTGAATAAAGGCTATCTTCTGCGGTGGGGTCAAATCCGAGAGTCTGAGCAGGGTTCCTTGGAAAGGACCGGTGGCGCTCAAGATACGTTCAAATTCAATGCTGGTCACCACGTTGGGGTATTTTCTGTATCCCAGCTCATATTGAACTGAAGGATCAAAGAGGTCATATCCCGTGCTGAAAACAACAGAGCCGACATTCAAGTCAACGTATTCATCCTGCATTTCATAATTAATCGCCTTTGCAGTACAACGCGTTTCGCACTCACCACATTCAAAGCAACCCTCTATCTGCGAAGCTAAGCATCTCCCAGCCTCTTCCTTTGCCTCAGAAACGGAATAACCTTGCTCTACTTCTCTAAAATCCTTAATGCGTTCCTTTGGTTCTAATTCTTTCATGGGCATTTTATTTTCAGAAGGGAAACGTAATTTAAGCGCTGAAACTTCTCCTGCGCTAAGTTCTTCCGGTTGCCTCTTATCTTCTTTGGAAGACAACGGCTCTCCCCGTAGATATTCGTCTATAGAGAGAGCTGCTTTTTTCCCTGTCGCTATAGCCTCGATAGCGATTGAAGGCCCGGTAACCACATCGCCACCCGCGAAAATCCCTTCTACATTGGTCGCTAAAGCTTCATCGGTTGAAATCGTTCCCCGGCCAGAAATTTCTATGCCCCACTCCTTAGCGAAACCAAGGACTGGTACTTGCCCTAAAGCAGTAATAACAGTATCAACCTCGAGAACAAACTCCGACCCCACAATGGGTATAGGACGACGACGACCACTTGCATCAGGCTCACCAAGTTCCATCTTGATGCATTCCATCTTCGAAACCTTGCCATCTTCAGTTATTATCTTTGTGGGGTTGGTTAAGAATATAAGCTCGATTCCCTCTTCTTCTGCACCCTTAACTTCAGCGGGGGTGGCTGGCATTTCAGCTCGGGAACGCCGGTAGATAACCTTCACTTCAACTCCTAAACGCCTCGTCACCCGGGAAGCATCAATGGCAGTATTTCCTCCACCGATTACGGCTACCTTTTGTCCTATATCAACCTTCCTGCCCATATTTATATCCCGTAGGAAGTCAGTAGCGTGAATTACTCCATGGGAATCTTCTCGTGGGATATTGAGCTTTGTGCTCTCGTGAGCGCCTGTGGCAATGAAGATGGCTTGATAAGACCTTTTGAGCTCTTCAAGCTGAATTTCCCCTCCTATCTTAGTATTTACCTTTACCTCCACCCCTAATCTCTTGATGTACTCTATCTCCTTGTTAAGGACATCCTTGGGTAGACGATACTCGGGAATTCCAAACCGAAGCATTCCGCCTGGTTCTGGCAAAGCCTCAAATATGGTTATCTCATAACCTTGAAGAGCAAGATCGTGGGCTGCGGCCAGACCTGCCGGGCCGCTCCCGACAATGGCAACCTTCTTCCCATTTCGGGTGATCTCAGGCACTTCAAGACTATCAATATCAATTTGGTCGGTAACAAATCTCTTCAATTCCCGAATTGCCATGGGTTCATCGAGCTGCCCTCGGTTGCATGCTTGCTCACAGGGTGCATAACATACCCGGCCACAAACAGCTGGGAGAGGATTAGTACTTCTTATAAGTTCGTACGCTTCTTTAATCTTTCCCTCAGCAATTAAGGCGATATAGCCCAAAACGTTCATGTGGATGGGGCAAGCCTCTTTGCAAGCTGCCTTACAGGGTCTTTCTTCTCTCTTGTCGATAACATATGTGTTAGGCACTGATTGAAGAAAAGGAGTATAAATTGCCTTTCGTTCGCGCAATCCCTGATCGTACTCATTTTTCATAATAATGGGACACCCCTCAACACATAAGCCACAACCGGTGCATTTTGTTCCATCCACAAATCTTGCCTTCTTCCTTACAGAAGCGGTGAAGTTCCCTGGTTCTCCCTTGATATCCAAAACTTCAGAATAAGTTAGAAGTTCAATATTCAGGTGTCTGCCACATTCCACCAGCTTAGGTGACAAAACACACATAGAGCAATCATTGGTGGGGAAGGTCTTGTCGAGCTGAGACATTACTCCACCGATGGAGGGGGATTTCTCCACAAGGTATACGTAATATCCGGACTCAGCAAGGTCTAAAGCTGCCTGAATCCCCCCTATACCCCCACCTACGACAAGAACTGCTCCTATTTTGCCATTTCCGCTTTGCTTACCCATAATAACACCTTTGTATTACAAGCTCTTCAATGCTTCCGCCGCAAGCTTTGAAGGCTCACCTGTCCCTCCTTGAGACCGTGAGCTAACAACTGCTCCCACCATCTCATGACGCAATTTTTGGCAGAAGACATCGATCTCCTTTACCTTTTCAACAAAAGAGGGGGCGACGTATCCTTCTCTAACTGCCATGCTTCTTAGAGCCTTCATGATATCGGCAAAATCAACATTCTGAGGGCAGTGCGCCTGACAGTTATAGCACTGAATGCAGAACCAGATAAAGTCTGAAGAAAGGACTTCTTTCCTCATCCCCAGAAGCACCATATGGATTATCTTGCGGGGATTGAATTTCTGGTCGATATCGGAAACAGGGCAACTTGCGGTACAGAGGCCACAGGCGAAGCAAATCTTAATATTTTCTCCTCCCGGCTCATTGGCAACATCATACTTGAACCTGGTATCCAGTTCATTTAAAGCTATAGTCATTTTCGCCTCCTTAATTCTCATTCGAGCGAGGAATCTTATAATAGCCCAGAAGTTTTCAGTATCTCGGGAACTCTTTCCTCCCGTCCAATAAACATGATGTGCACTCCATCACAGACTTTCTCTTCTCTTATTTGCCTTATCATCCGGGCAGCTATCTCTATTCCTTTGGCAACTCCTGTTCCTTTCGGAGCTTGAGCCAATTCGTCAATGAGATATTGAGGAATAAAAACACCTGGGACATTGTCATTCATATACGCAGCCATCTTTGCACCGACAACAGGTACTATGCCAGCAAGGATTTTAACCCCTCCATCTATAGTGCGGACAAATTCTGTAAATCTCTTCAGCTCATCAAGTTCATACACTGCCTGAGTCTGAACGAAGCTTACCCCTGCCCTAAGCTTCTTCTCAACCTTGATAAGCTGCGGTTCAAGAGGGTCGGCTGAAGGGGTAGCGGTTGTCCCAATACAAAAGTCAATACCTCCATCAAGTTCATTTCCTGCCATGTCTTTCCCGGAGTTCAAGGTGTGAACAAGGTGGATGAGTTGCACCGAATCGAGATCAAACACTTGCTTTGCTTCCTTATGGTCACCAACATCAATGGAATCACCAGTAAGACAGAGAACATTATTTATTCCTCGGGAATAAGCGAACAGGAGATCTGCTTGAATTGCCAGACGGTTCCTGTCGCGACAAGTTACTTGAAGGATTGGCTCGCCACCATGTTCTTTAACCAAGAGACAGACTCCCAGGGAGGGATAGCGCATCACGGAGCTTTGATTATCAGTCACATTCAGCCCATCCACTTTGTCCTTGAGAAGCTCAATATGCTCTATCGCCTTTGACACATTGGAGCCTTTCCCGGGCGCCGCCTCAGCTGTTACAACGAAGTCTTTTGTTTTAATAATTTCTCTAAAAGGTGTTGCCATCCTTCACCCCCTTAAGCCTTTACCGCCTGGATTCTGCCGGGTCTTTTCACCGCCCGAAAGTTCCTCGGCGTGTAGTATTGCCGCATCAAGTCGAGCCTATCCTGTTTTTCCAGCCTGCGATAAATGAGCACCCAAGCACAATCCTTCTCCGGGTCTATCTCGCACTTTCCCCCCTTTCTCGTACCACCGCAGGGGCCATTGAGAAGCCCTTTGGCCCAGCGAACTACAGGGCAAATACCTCCGGTTCGATCCAGAAAACAATCACCGCACGCACCACACATTTCCACCCAAAGCCCTTCTCTCTCTGGCATCCCGATAAAGGTAGTGTTAACTGCCGGGAATACTGGCTTGTCCTCAAACATCTCCGCCATCGTTTGTACCCCCGAACCACAGGCCAATGAAAGAACTGCATCCACCTCCTGTACTTTGTCCCTCAACTCTTCAACCATCTCTTTTTCACATTGTCTCTCAACTGTGGCTTCAAGGACGGAAATTTTCTTTCTTCCTTTAGATTGATCCAGCCTTAGTTGTGAGGCTAATATGCCCACTTCCTTTTCCCCGCCTACCCAACAAACAGCAACACATGTCGCACATCCTGCCAGAAGCAATTTCTTATACGGAGCTATCATCTGCCTAATCTCTTCCATAGGTTTTCGTTCAGCGATTATCATATTACCTCCTGGACTCTTTTATTCTCTTGGTTATTTCATTTACTGCCCTAACGAACTTGTGAGGCTCATTGGGGCTAAGATTGAACATTGCAACATGTCTGCCATCTGCCTCAATCTCTTTCAACAGCATATTGCAGTATTCCACCCTTTCTTTTGCTCTTGTATTCCCAGTGATGTGATGGCAAGCTCCATCCTCACATCCCAACACCAGCACTGCTGCGGCTCCTTTCTCAAAAGCTTTCAGAATATGAATCAAATCCACTCGACCAGCACAAGGAACTCGGATTACCCGTATGTTCTCCGGGTAGTGAAGCTTTAATTTGCCTGCCAAGTCAGCAGCAGGATAGGCAGAACGCTCACAGCAAAAAGCTACGATGCAGCTACTCATGATTCTTCTATGGTTTCAACTTGAGCCAGGATTTCTTCATCTCTATAACCTTGAAATGTTATTGCCTTAGCCGGACACATGGCAGCACAAATGCCACATGCGTCGCAAGCGAGATCGAAAACCTCGGCCACCTCTTTACCACCATCTACTCGAACTAATTGGATAGCATCGTGCGGGCAGATACGGATGCAAGTAAGACACGCCACACACTTTTGAGGGTCAGCTTTAACTCTCTCCACCTCTGCCAGAATGTTCCCTGAAGATAAGAGTTCATAGACACTCACAACAACACTGGCAACATCTGTTAATACCCGGCTAAGGTCTAAGTCACCCCGGCAGCCACCGACAAAAAATATCCCCTTCTTCTCCGAGGCAACAGGATAGAGGTGCACATTTTCATCCTGATAAAAACCCCTAGAGTCTCTCCTGATATTTAGCAAGGAACTCAAAGCTTCGGTTCCTTCGCTAGGTAGAAGAAGCTCTTCAGCCACTAGAAGGTCACAGGCAAGGATTGTATCCTCCCCAAGAAAAACATCCTTAGCCTCGATTTTCACCCGCCCATTATCCGCAGTAATCCTCGGGCGAGCTTCACATTTCAAAAACACCACTCCGCAGTCTCTCGTCTCTCGGTAAAGTTTTTCCGCTCCTGGCCCATCCACTTTGACACTCTTGCAGAAGACGTAAATTTCGCTGTCCCATTTTTGCTTGGCTGCCAAAGCATTATTCAGAGTAGCCAGTGTGGGCAATCGAGAATTTTCATCGGAAAAATCGAATATAAAACCTATGGTTCTTGGTCTTATTTCCAGATTTGGGTTCTCAAGCATGCGGCAGAGCTTTTTTTGTGACACAATGTTAACGTCAGACTTGAGTTCAGACTCTAGAGCAAGCTTGGTTTGATATCCGGTGGCAAGAACTACTGCTCCATACTTGTGGGAAGTCTCGTCTCCGCCTTTCCTTATTCGTACAGTAAAATCTCCTATCTTCCCCGCGGCTGCTGTCACTTCGGCGGACGTGAGAATCTCGATATTTTCATCTCCTTCTACCTCACTCATCATTGAACTAATGTCAAATCCACAAAGGCTTCCCAGCTCCGCAGTCTCGCTTCCCAAAATTGCCTCCCTCTCCAATAGAGTTGTCCGCAAGCCAACTCGAGAAAGCTGGAGAGCCGCGTTAATTGCCGCGAATCCGCCACCGACCACAAGAACTTCCCTGTTCACAGGAAATTTTTTCTTCTTCACCGGCTGAAGCAACCGAGCTCTGTTTACCGCCATCTTGATAACTTCCACAGCCTTCACGGTAATATCCCCCTCATGAGCCCAGGAGCATTGCTCCCTGATATTTGCCATAGAAAACAGATGACCGTTCAGCCCGGCACTTTCTAATACTTGCCGGAAAAAATGTTCCTTAAAGTCAGGAGAACAAGCAGCAATAACCACCCTATCTATATTCTCTTTCTTGATACAGGAAAGCATCTTTTCCTTTCCTTCCTCAAGACAAAGGTCGGAAATCAACTTGACGCAGGTGATGTCGGGGATTTTCGCCACTCTTGCTCCAGCGGCATCAAAATCAATGTTATTTATAGACCCGCCGCAATTGCAGATGAAAACGCCTATTTTGGTTTTCATTCACTGTCCTCTTTGATTACCTCATCTCTGGCTCGCAAATTCAATTAGTCTTTGTATTGCCTTTGACGCTGCCGCTATCCCATGGGCCACGGAATCAGGTATATCCTTGGGGCCCTGGCATGTCCCGGCAAGGAAAATCCCATCAACATTGGTTTCATTAGAATTGAGTGAATCGTCTGTTCCAAAGAAGCCATCGTCAGCCAGGTTTATGCCCAAAATCCTGGCTAAATCCCAGAAATTCTTTCCAGGAGAAATCCCCACGGAAAGGACTACCAGGTCAAAGGTGTCTCGACAGACTTTTCCTTGAGAGATATTCTCAAACCTTACTTCAAGCTCGCCTGATGCAGTCTGTAAAATCTCGACCGGCACTCCGCGGACAAATCGTATGCTTTCCTTGTACTCTTCATAGAATTGAGCAAAACCTTTCCCGGCAGTCTGCAGGTCAATGTAAAAGATAGTCACCAGGGCATCAGGGTTCTGATACTTGATAAGCCCGGCGAGTTTCATAGCATATTTGCAGCACACTTGTGAACAATAATCGTGATCTTCGTCTCTGGAGCCAACACATTGAATAAAGGCAATGTTGTGGGGCTCTTCACCGCTTGCGGGAAGCCTAAGATAGCCCTCTCGAGTGAAAATCTGCTCCAGATCGAGGCCGGTTAAGACATTAGGATATCTACCGTAACCCAAGGAGCCTTTCTCTCTGGCATTAAAAACATCAAAACCAGTGGCGACAATGATAGCATCGACGCTCAACTCTTGTTCTTTTGGCTTGAGTTCGAATTCTATAGCTTTAGTGGGGCAACTTTTTCGGCAGAGATCACACTTCTCTCCTTTAAAGCGCAGACAAAGTTTTTCATCAAGAATATAGGAAAAAGGCGTCGCTTCAGCCGGAGGTGGATAGACCGCCTTAGGGTCTGTAGGACAGGCTTCAGTACAAAGGCCACAAGCTATGCATCTCTCTTGATCTATATATTGGGGTTTTTGAGTTATCTCAACGCGAAAATTGCCCACCTCGCCGTTAAGCCCTCTTATCGTAGAATTGGTTAGCAGCCTTATTTGAGGATGGCTTACCGCTTCTTTAATCTTGCCGGGAACTACACAGGCAGAACACTTGGAACAGACATTCGTTGCTTTACAGCAGAAGGAGACACTGTGTCCACCGACCACTGCCTCCTTCTCTAGCAAATATACGTTTACATCAGCGTTAGCCAACTCTAACGCTGATGCTATCCCTGATATGCCTGACCCAACAACTAAAACATCGTTGTTCTCCAAATTCACTTCTTAAATTCTACAAAACTTGCCATTGTATTGTTTTCTTACTTTTTAAGCAAGTCTTCCACCCTGTTAACTAATTCCTGAGGGTCAACTGGCTTCTGAAGGTAATCCTCTGCTTTCATCATCATTCCCTCTCGCATGGAAAGATGCATTTTTTCTCTCTCTTCAGGGTAAACTGTGAGCATCAATACAGGGATATTGGAGAAAAAATGGTATTTTTCGTCGGTTTTAAGTTCTCTGCAAACCTCAAATCCGTGCTTACCGGGCATTATCACATCCAGGATAATCAAGTCAGGCCTTTCCTCTACCACCTTGCGTAAACCTTCGTCGCCATCATACGCACATACCACATCATAGGACTTAGGCTCAAGGATTTTTTTCACCAGTGTGTGCACATCGGGGTCATCATCAATTACCAAAATCTTTGTCTGTTTCGGCATCCTTTCCTCCTTTAGATAAAAGCTTCTCTACACGCCCGAGCAGAATGAAGGGCTCGATGGGTTTTTCTATGTAATCATCAACATCAAGTTTACGGCCCAACTCCAACTCATAGCGCCGGTGACTGGCTTCCTCCCTTACTGAACTTATGACGAGGATAGGGACATCAGGACATTCTTTCTTTTGACTATTCCTTAATTCCTTGACCACAGCAAAGCCATCCATCCCTGGCATTAAGAGATCCAAAAGCATTAGATCCGGCTTTTCTTCTTTTACCTTTCTCAATGCCTCCTGTCCATCACAAGCCTCAATTACCTCATAAGAACGGGAACTTAGCACACTGGCAATTGCCAGCCGCATATCAGGGTCATCATCCACTACCAAAATCTTCGCCAAATAATTCAATCCGTTTGTTTCGCTTTTTGGGGCAAAATGAAGGTAAACCTGCTCCCCATGCCTGTCTCAGCACAGGGACTTGTTGCCCATATTTTACCACCATGACCCTCAATTATCCTCTTGCTTATAGAAAGCCCCAAGCCAGCTCCCCTTTTTTCCATATCCAGACCCTTAAAGAAACCATCAAATATTTTGGGTAAGTCCTCGGTAGGGATTCCGATTCCGTTGTCAATTACATCAACCTGCAAATGATCTTTATCGTCTTTTACCTTAACCGTTATTCCACCGGCGGGAGTAAACTTGATAGCATTGGACAACAAATTTGTCACTACTTGCTTAAGCCGACTAGCACTTCCAAGGATTATAGGAAGCTCTGGGGGTGCTTCAAAAACCAGTTGCAAATGCTTTTCTACGGCCAAGGGACGCATTGTCTCAACGCAATCTTCTATTACTTTCGTCAGAGAAACTTCTTCTGTTACGAACCCTCCGAAATCAACACGGGAAAAATCAATCATGTTACTTATTAAATTGAGCAGGTCAGAAAGTCTCTTGCTACTCCTTTTCACTATATTTTTTTGTTCTTCACCCAATTCCCCGACAAAACCATCAAGCAAGAGCCGATTGTAGCTTTCCGCTGCAGCCAGGGGAGCCTTCAAGTCATGGAAAATAACAGATAGAATACGTTCCATAGCTTGCTTGGTATGCTCCAGCCTCGAAGCCACTACTTTCACAAGGTTATATGCCACCTTGGAACCCATTTGAGGGTTTTCATTCAGCAGGTCTTTAAGCTTGTCCCCGTCCAAGGCGATAATCTCAGTCTTCTCCAGACACCGACCCGAAGAGGTAAGAACATGAGGTTCCATCAGTGCTGCCCAGCAAAAACTGGCACCCGGGGATAACACGTCGATTGTGGCTCTTTCAACTGAGCTACGGCTTATAGCAAGTTCTGTCTCCAAAGCTATTTTGCCTGATTTGATAGCCTGGACGTAATTGCACTGCTCGCCTTCGCAGAAAATGGCTGTCCCCGGTTCAAAGAATTGCTCCTGGCAAAGCGGAAGCAGTTTATCTAACTCATCCTCAGTCAAGTTATGGAATAGCTCTGAAGATTTTAATGTTTCCTTAATTGAGTTTATTTCGGTTACCGCTTTCATTGGCCGCTGCATATTATAACCACTTTTAGAGATTACTGCAAAAATTTGAAGATGGGGTGATTTTGAAATGTTGCCCTCGCTATGACATTCTGGCATACTGTACTAAAATTCTAGCGGGAGTTCGAATATGAAGACAAAAAGCAATCTAGCAAGTATACTGGACACCGGGCAATTTGCTGTCACTGCCGAAATCAGTTCTCCCCAAAATACGAACTTCGAGACGATCAGGGAGAATGCCAATCACATCAAAGGTTATGTCGATGCCTTTAATGTTCCTGATGGACAGGCAGCGGTGGTGGCAATGGCAAGCTGGGCAGTCTGTCTTGTGGGTATGGAGGAAGGTCTCGATGCCATAGCCCATATGACCTGTCGGGATCGAAATCGAATTGC
This sequence comes from Chloroflexota bacterium, assembly GCA_030611015.1. Taxonomy (GTDB): domain Bacteria; phylum Chloroflexota; class Dehalococcoidia; order GIF9; family AB-539-J10; genus RBG-13-51-36. The sequence continues at coordinate 27,444 of JAUWQP010000010.1, forward strand.
CCTCCAGATGGATATCTTGGCAGTCTCCGCTTTTGGTGTTAACAACATACTTTGTCTATCAGGGGATCCTATCTCCTTTGGCAACTATCCCGAGGCAAAGCCCGCCTTTGACCTCGATTCTATCCAGCTGATCAGGATGGTCAAGACACTCAGAGACGAAAAGAAGTTTGATAATGGGGAGCTCATAGTGGGAACAGAGCCTAGACTTTTCATCGGGGCAGCCGTAAACCCTTCTGCTCAACCATTAGAGTCTGCGGTAAATCGCCTTAAGGACAAGGTTGCTGCTGGAGCGGATTTTGTCCAGACCCAGCCTATATACAACATTGAGGGATTTAAGAAATGGATGGAACTGGTTCGAGAAAAAGGATTACATAAAGAGGTAAAAATTCTTGCTGGAATTACTCCTGTAACATCCGTAGCAGCGGCAAGGTATATGAAGACAAAAGTCCCCAATATGGATATTCCTGATAGAATTATTGAACGCCTTAGAAAGGCTCGTAATAAGGAAGAGGCGGCAGAAGAGGGGATAAAGATTGCCGTGGAAACAATAAATCAATTAAAGCAAATCGAAGGGGTAGCCGGTGTCCATATCATGACTCTTGGGCGGGAGGAAATTATTCCGAAGATTTGTAGCGCAGCTAGCCTTTATCCCCGCCCTTGAGTAAGGGAGGGCCTCGTCCCCTTCCAATTTGCGGTAGCCCACAAAGAGCCCCGACTAGAGCTCACCATTTCTCCTGAGATAATCGCAGCATGAGCCAGGTCTTAAGGCGCTCATCCAGCTTTCCCAGCCATGATTCTATCTTGCGTATGTCCCCCCTCATTAGTGCAGCTTTTTCTTCCGTTGTCAGTTCATAATCTTTCAGAGCCTCGGCAGGATTTTCCGCCAGTCGGGCCAGAAAGGCGTTATCCTGGGCAGCTCTATCAAGCACCGCCAACACGGCTTTTACAGCAGCGACCTTGTACTCGGGAATCTTAGCCACTGGGTCAAGAGCATCATTGGTGAGGATATTCGCCGCCGCCTCATGCCAGTGGAAGGGCATAAAGACAACCCCAGGAGGTAATTCTTCCGTAATATGCAGTGGCGCCTCCACTTTGCCTCTTTTTGAGGCAACTACTATTGAATCGCCCTCAATAAGCCCGAGCTTCACTGCATCGCTGGGACTCATTTCAACTACACCATTAGGGTTAAGTTCGCTGAGCACGTTAGAGCGCCGACTCATGGTGCCAGTGTGCCAATGTTCCAGCACCCGCCCTGTGGTGAGAACCAGAGGGAAGCCCCTGGATATCGATTCTGCCGGTGGGATGTAGTCTACAGCATGGAACTTGCCTCGTCCTCGTGCGAAACCGTCCTGGTAAAGGAAACTGGTTCCGGGGTGTGCGGCATCCGGGCAGGGCCATTGCAAATCACCACGCTCCAGGCGGTCAAAAAATACACCACCGTAAATAGGAGTCAGTGAGGCAATTTCTTCCATGATCCGGCTAGCGTTCTGATAACCCAATGGCTGTCCCATCTTCTTTGCCAGGGCGGAGATAATCTCCCAGTCAGGCCTCGCCTCGCCGGGCGGCAGGACTGCTTGCCTTACTCTTTGAATTCGCCTCTCAGTATTGGTAAAGCTCCCATCCTTTTCTGCGAAGGCAGCAGCTGGGAAAACAACGTCAGCCAACCAAGCGGTCTCGGAAAGAAAGATATCTTGCACTACCAGGAATTCGAGTTTCTCCATCGCCTGTCTGGTATGCTCAAGGTGAGGTTCACTTAACATAGGATTCTCTCCCATAATATAGAGTCCTTTAATGTCTCCCCTGAGTATAGCATTAGCCACCTCGGTAACTGTCAGCCCGGTATGGTCGCTCAATTTAGCTTCCCAAGCAGTTTCGAATTTCATTCTCACAACGGGGTCATCAACCTTTTGATAGCCGGGATAGACGTTAGGGAGCGCTCCCATATCACAGGCACCCTGGACGTTGTTTTGACCCCGAAGGGGGCTGAATCCTGTGCCTTCCCTGCCGATATTGCCGGTCAGTAGAAGCAAGTTTGCTACACTCTTAACGTTATCTGTGCCGGTGGTATGCTGGGTTATTCCCATCCCATAGAGGATACAGGCACTTTTCACCTCACCGAACAAGCGGGCGGCCGCCTCTAAATCAGCCTGGGGGACTCCAGTTATTGCCTCAACTACTTCGGGAGTAAATCTTTGCACAAGCTGGCGCATATCCTCAAAACCTTCAGTTCGCTCTCGGATAAATCCCCTATTCTCAAGGCCATCTCTGATTATAACGTGCATCAGCCCATTGATAAGAGCCACGTCTGTACCTGGCTTGTGGCGAAGCTTGGCAGTGGCATATTCGCCAAGTTCGATAGAGCGAGGGTCAGCCACGATAAGCTTAGCCCCGTCAAACTTGATTCTCCTCTTAATTATTGCGCCAATAACGGGATGGCATTCCGTAGTGTTAGAGCCGATGACGAAGAAAAGTTCGGTCTTCTCAAAATCAGAATAAGAGTTGCTCATCGCTCCTTGACCGAAAGCAGCGATACCTCCAACTACAGTAGATGCGTGGCATAGTCGGGCGCAATGGTCAATGTTGTTGGTTCCTATCACGACACGAACGAATTTCTGCATAGCATAGTTATCTTCGTTGGTGCACTTAGCTGAACTTAAGGCGGCGATACTATCTGCTCCGTGATCTTGCTTGAGTTCAAGGAGCTTGTTTGCCACCAGCCCAAGAGCCTCATCCCAGCCAGCTTCACGGAAGATTTCATGCACTTTCCCATTGTGCCCTACCCCTCGTGTGGTGCCTGGTATTCGGATAAGGGGTGTGGTTAACCTTTCGGGATGGCTGAGAAAATCGTATCCCCAGCGTCCCTTAACGCCCAGGCTGCCCTTGTTAGCCAGACCCTCGGTGTCACCACGCACGGAAACAATCTTATTATCACGAACACCTAAGTAGATGGAGCAGCCAACTCCACAGTAGGCACAAATAGTTTTAACCTCTTCGACAGGTGGCTTTTCCCATTTAGGCACCAATGCTCCAGTAGGGCATCGCGCAACACATTCACCACAGGACTTGCAAATGGACTCGGCAATCGGTTTATCACCAAAGGTGGCTATCTTTGCCGCGTTGCCTCGAAAGGCTATGTCAATGGCACCGACGACAGCAATTTCATGGCAAGCTCGTACGCACTTGCCACAAAGAATGCACTTATTCGGGTCACGGATGAATGCCGGATGGCTTTTATCCAGAGGAAGTACTTGGACACTCTTTCGCAATCGGTCAATATGCTCCTGTTCTATGCCCAAATATCGGGCAATTTTGAGTAGCTCACAGTCCTGGTTTTTTGCACAGGTAAGACAATCGCCATGATGATTGGCGATGATAAGCTCCATGGTGATACGACGTGATCGATTTACCCGTTCTGTCTCGGTGTGGACCACCATACCATCGGTTGCTGGCGTGGTACAAGAGCTAACCAGGCCCCGCATTCCTTCAATCTCAACCATGCAGAGGCGGCACCCCCCATAGGGCTTGAGGTCGGGGTCATAACACAGCGTGGGGATATAGATACCAGCGCCAAGTGCCGCTTCAAGCACAGTTTCTCCCTTTTTCGCTGTGACCTCGCGTTCGTTGATGGTCAACTTGAGGGTATCCACTTTTCTTTCCTCTATTTCGGTTGGAGCGACTACAGTCATTGTTGCCTCCTTTTTACTAATCTTCCTCCAGGTCGCATCTCAAGCACCGCTTCGCTTCCTCAATCGCCACTTCTTCTCTCAGACCGAGCTCTACCTCAGCGAAGCTACCAAGCCGCTCGCTTAGAGTCAAGGTAGGTATGGAAATGCGGTGTTTTTCCCCTTCCTCAAGTTCAGGCAATATCTCTACTTCTTCAGGTGGCGCCAGTGTTTCATCTATTGCGCCGCTACCTCCCAAGTATTTGTCTATAGAAGTCGCTGCCTGCCTTCCGGCAGCGATAGCCTCAATAACTGTGGCTGGTCCAGTCACAGCATCACCACCAGCAAAGACACCTTCCCTAGTTGTGGCTAGAGTATCAGCGTCAACCTGGACAGTATTTCCCCTTCCCAAAGGAAGTCCAAATTTCTCCGGAGTCTCTGGCACCTGTCCAATAGCGGCAATCACGGTATCAAAAGTCAAACTAAATTCATTACCTTCAATTGGCACTGGGCGTCTTCTGCCACTTTCGTCTACCGCTCCAAGCTCCATACGGATGCATGTAAGCTCTACCGCACCATTCCTTCTCTCTATTCTAATTGGAGCAGCGAGGAACTCTATCTTTACC
>JAUWQP010000103.1 GCA_030611015.1 Chloroflexota bacterium
GAGGGAACACCGATGACCTGAAACTTGGCTTTGGCGGGGTTAGTAAGGGGGCCGAGGATATTAAACACAGTACGAATTCCGATTTCGCGTCGTGGGGCAGTGGCATATTTCATCGCCGGGTGAAAGACGGGAGCAAACATAAAACCGATGCCCACTATCTCCAGACATTGAGCGACAGCCTCGGCCCCAAGCTCAATCCTCACCCCCAGCGCCTCCAGGACATCGGCGCTACCGCAGTGGCTGGACATTGCCCGGTTACCATGCTTAGCCACTTTGAGTCCTGCGCCAGCGACAATGAAGGCGGCTGTTGTGGAGATATTAAAGCTGCAAAGGCCGTCGCCCCCTGTCCCGCAGGTATCTACCACCGGTGGGGTGACCTGGACAGGTGTTGCCTTAGCCTGCATGACGCTGGCTAAGGCAGCAATCTCGTCCACAGTCTCTCCTTTAATACGCAGGGCGGTGACGAAAGCGGCAAACTGGGCTGGCGTGGCCTCGCCAATCATTATCTCCTCCATTACGGCTGCCCCCTGCTCAAAGGTCAGCGAGCGACCGTTGACCAAAGTTTCAATGGCTTCCTTAATCATTTTTCGGCTCTCCCTATTTTTACTATACTTTGTTTGCCCTCCCCAATATGAATATAGTTTTCTTCAAGGAAATACTTTTCAAGCTGAAGGTAAGTGACCCAAGTGCGCCCATGAATATCACGATACTCAATAGCAATAGTACCAGGATAATCATACTTAACAATTTCCCTCAATTCTGGCAACCACATACCGATTTCATCAACATCTATTCTAAGTGTGCTTATAGTAGTCTGCCACTCTTCTTGCGGTGCCAAGTAGCCTTTAGGCTGAAAAGGGAAACCATTATCCGAGCGCCAAAAAGCTGCTATTATATTTATTGCCGGACCTGTACCTTCATTCCTTATTTTTATCGCAAAGTTATTAGGTATTTCATATTTTGCAGCATTAATTAATTTATCGAAATCACCTTCTAACTTTAGTAGGTGTTCTAACCTCATTAGTAAGTAAGGCCGTGCTAGACTCTCAGTCTGTTCCTTCATGGCGTGTGCCTGTTGTAGTGTGACTAAAGCTAGGGTGCCTGTAGCTGCAACTAGGCCGGCAAGCAGAGATATTTCCACCCACCCACTAGGCTGTATCTTATACAAGTTATACAATGAATAAAGGACAACGAAGGAGCCAGTAACAATTCCAAAAACTTGTATTCTCCACTTACCTACAAGGCCGCCTACAAACTCCAAACTGGTAACCTTTACTAGTGCGTATACATAACACGCGAAAACGAGCAAGATTATCAGTATTAACGCAACGTGAATCCATTGTAGAGCGTCAAACCAATCCCTAGCTGTCATCACTTCACCTCTGAGTTGTTACTCAGAGTATAAGGTAACTGGAGGAAATTCCTGAGCAAATCCTTTCCTACTTCAGTCATAATTGACTCAGGGCAAAACCGAACGCGTAAAAGCATAGCTAATCAGCCTCCGCTTGGTCAATAGCAGCGAGCAATGCCTGAGCTTTGTTCAAGCTTTCTTGGTATTCGCGCTCAGGGATGCTATCGGCGACGATGCCAGCACCCGCCTGGATATAAGCAATGTTATCTTTGATAATAACGGTACGTATGGCGATAGCGGTATCCAGGTTGCCCGAGAAGTCGAAGTAGCCCACTGCGCCGGCATAGGGTCCCCGTTTCTCTCTTTCCAGTTCGGCGATGATCTCCATAGCCCGAATCTTGGGTGCGCCGGAAACAGTGCCGGCGGGAAAGCAAGAGCGGAAGGCATCAAACTGAGAAAGTCCAGCCCTGAGCTTACCCTGAACATGTGATACCAGATGCATAACATGTGAATAGCGTTCCAAGTCCATGAGCTGAGTTATCTCGACTGTGCCCGGCTCGCTAATTCTCCCGATGTCATTACGTCCCAGGTCAACGAGCATGATATGCTCAGCACACTCTTTTTTATCATGCTTGAGTTCCTCTTCCAAAGCCAGGTCTTCAGTGGCATCCTTACCCCGGCGGCGAGTGCCGGCGATGGGGTGATTGGATACTATGTCATCCTCGACTCGCACCAGAAGCTCGGGGGAAGCTCCTACAATATAGAAATCACCTAAGTGGAGGTAGTACATGTAGGGAGAAGGGTTAACAGAGCGCAATGCCCGATATATAGCGAAGGGACTGGCATTAGTAGGTCTTGACAACCGCTGCGATAAGACAGCCTGGATTATATCGCCGGCATAGATATATTCCTTGGCTTGAGATACTATAGCCTCGAACCTTGCCGGAGAAAAATTTGATGACACTTCAGACCTGTTCGGTGGCGCATTCTTAGGAGACTTAGACTGAATCGGCTGCTCCAGCCTGTTTACCAGGTCGTCAATTTTGCGAGTTGCCTCCCGATACGCTTTGTCAACATCCTCGTCTAAGTGAGTGTGAGAGACGACCTTGATTTTGTGGGTAATATGGTCAAACACGAGCAAGGTATCTGCCAGCATCAATACAGACTCGGGGAGTCCTTGGGGGTCTTGATCGGGGCAGGGCAGTTTCTCAAAGTAACGGGCAACCTCGTAGCTCAAGTAGCCAACTATGCCACCCTGGAATCTGGGAAGGTCGGCAATGGACACGGGACGAAGTTGAGCGAACTCCTTTTCCACCAGATTCAATGGGTCAACGGGATTATCATTTCCTGTCCTTAAGACGAGAGAGGGCTCGGTGCCAATGAAGCTATAGCGTGCCAGTCGCTCACCACCCTCAACACTTTCTAGAAGGAAAGAGTAATTGCCGCGGGCTATCTTAAGGTAAGCGGATACCGGCGTTTCCAGGTCAGCCTGAATGTCACGGCAAACTGGTACCAAGTTGCCGTACTTCTTCAGTTGGCGAACCTCTTCCAGTGTTGGATAATACATATCACCTCACAATAAAAAAACCTCTCGCCAAGGGGCGAGAGGTTTAACCTTCGCGGTGCCACCCTTTTTCGGCCTTTTCGGCCATCTCTTTTCAGGTACAGCCCAATCTGGCGATACCCCGGACTTTGATAACGCTGCCCCTGCGACAAAGCCTACTAGGTGTCAACCTTTCGGTTTGCAGCTCCCAGGTCCATTCCAACCTCGCGCTAATATCGGCTCACACCTTACCCGACTCTCTGAATTCCGCCTTAAGCTGTACTAGTCCTGTTCTCAGCCTTTTCCTATATTTAATTATTTAAAATATAAACCTTGCCCTTCAGTTTGTCAATAGCGTAATTTAAATATGCCCTAATTTGCTAAATCTTGCAAGTGAGAAGTGGGGCTTAGTGGACGGAACAAAGAACCTTCAGTCTAGTGTTCAGCCTTACTTTTTAGGTATGTTTTCTGGCCAGTATCTAGGGATAAGGTCACAATGAGTATGACTGAGACTCCACCGCATATCTTGTCGGCTCGTGTTTTGCTTGACTCCTTTGGTTATAGTCAGTGTGAACGAGCCAGTGTAAAAGGCGTCATTGTCAAACGATATGGGAAACATGACGCTCATTGCAAGGTCAGCAGCATTATCACCTCTCCGAGGGTCAATTATGGCGAAGTGGGCGGCTACCTTGTGTCGCCATAGATAGACCTGGGGTAAAACGCGCTGCATATATTCTCGGGCCTTACTTGAGTCGCCATTATTGGCCAACCAACCGACCATCTTCACATAGTTGCATGCCGTCACTGCGTACCAGTGGAAAGCGCATGCCACTAAGTCTTGGTTAATTCCTTGCATCTCCGGGGCATTACCGAAGATAACAAGCTGTTTGTCCTTCGGTAATCTCTTAATTACATCGGCTTCCACCCTTTGCACTTGCTCATATAGAAACCTAAGACCCGTAGCAAGATAAGCTAAGGAGCGAAGTTTGTTAAAGTGCCCTTTTTCTTGTTCATCCGACAGTTTAAGATTAGCGATATGGTCGATAACTCTCACCAGACCCCCCAATAATATCTTTAGCTAATTTGCTAAATTTGCAAGTGAAAAATGGGCCATTGTGGACTCGAACCACAGACCCCGGCCTTATCAGGACCGTGCTCTAACCAACTGAGCTAATGGCCCTTTGTTTGCCTGGCTTCCAGCCTAAGCAGGAAAGTATTTTAGTGGGAAGAGGTAAATTTTGCAACTCAGCTCTTTTCCACAGTGGTTGATGTAGTATAGAATTGTCTCATTTCTGTGTTAAAATAAGCGATATATTTTAGTCCGAGGAGGTAGGTACTGTGGTACCAATGACAATAAATTGGGGTGAGGCTGGCTTACTAGCGGGGAGAGGCTTTGGCACCGTCTTTCTCATATTAATCATTATCGCTGTGGTAACCTGGCTAGTAGGATTTGTATTTCAAAGAATCAAAAAGAGACAGGAAAAAGCCAAGTCGGCAGCTGAAGCGGAAAAAGCTAAGGCTAGGAATTAGATGAAAAACACCGCTCTTACAGGATCCTGCTCAAGCAAATTGGAAGTATGACCATGTTTGGCATAGAAATGGGATTTGCTTTCCTTACCTGGCAGCACTTGATAATGCTGGTTGTCGGCGGCGTCTTAATCTACCTGGGCATAGCTAAGAAATGGGAGCCGCTACTCCTGGTACCCATAGGCTTTGGTATCATTCTGGTTAACATACCTCTGGGTTATGGGGTTATGGGGTTCCAAATGCCTGATGGAACAGTGGTGGATTACTTACCACCTATTTGGCCGGAGCTGATAGAACAGGGGGGAAGACCAATCGGATTCCTATCCCGCATCTTTCAATATGGCTTTGGTTGGGGGCTAATCCCTCTGTTCATGTTCATAGGCATAGGAGCGATGACCGACTTCGGCCCTCTTATCGCTCGGCCTATTTACTTTCTCCTGGGAGCTGCAGCTCAGTTCGGAGTCTATGCTGCTTTCTTTATGGCTTTGGGGCTGGGGTTCAGTATCCCGGAAGCTTGTAGCGTAGGAATTATAGGAGGCGCGGATGGGCCCACAACGGTCTACCTGACCACGAAGCTGGCGCCCGGCCTTCTAGGCGCTACCGCTATAGCTGCTTATACTTATATGGCTATGGTGCCATTAATCCAACCTCCGATAATCAGGGCGATGACTACCAAAGAGGAAAGAAAAATATACATGACACCAACGCTGCGGGAAGTCTCTAAGACAGAGCGAGTAATCTTTCCCATCATGGTCACGGTTGTTGTGGGGCTGCTCCTCCCCGAGGCACTACCTATCATCGGTTGTTTTATGCTCGGCAATCTTCTCCGTGTGAGCGGTGTTACTGATAGATTAGGTGTGACTATGTCTGGGGCATTCATAGACATAGCGACCGTCTTCCTTGGTGTTTGTGTGGGTGCTTATGTAGCGGCTACATCATTCCTGCTCCCCCAACCATTAATGATCTTTGGTTTAGGTGTAGTGGCCTTTGCCTTCGCTACCATGGGTGGCGTGCTCTTTGCCAAGCTAATGAATCTGTTCTTAAAGTCGAAGATAAACCCTATGATTGGGGCTGCGGGCGTTTCAGCTGTTCCCATGGCAGCCAGAGTGGTACAGAGCTTGGGACAACAAGCCAACCCCAGGAATTTTCTTTTAATGCATGCCATAAGGCCTAATGCCGCGGGTGTTATTGGCACGGTTGCCGCAGCGGGAGTATTTTTATCTTTGGTGGGCTGATCATTTATTATTTTCTTTCTCCCGCCACAAGCGAGCTGCTGTGTCACGGATAACCTGGTAACTAAAGCCGCGGTAACCGAGATAATTTGATAGACGGCGAAGAAAATCTGGGTAATCTAAATGGGCGAGGGCCTGCATCCGGCTAGAGCCTAACTTATAAGCAATCTCTTCGTCATTTATGTCCTCAGTCATTTGTTCAATGATTTCTGTGGCTACTTTTTTATCTCTTAATTCCTTTTCTATCAACCTTTTGCTTTTAGGCCTGAAGGATAAGCGGTTATCCTTCCAGAATTGGGCGAAGGCAAAATCATCGCTCAAATTTTGCTCTCTGAGTTTGGCAATTGCCTCCTCTGCCACTTCACTAGCAAAACCGCGCCGGTGAAGCCACTGCCTGATTTCCGCTTC
>JAUWQP010000026.1 GCA_030611015.1 Chloroflexota bacterium
TCTGGTAGCGTCAGAGCATGGCATGGCTGTCACATATGGCCTTAATAACGCACAGGAGCGAGGTGTCACCTTCATCGAGCCCGGAACATCAGTTTACGAAGGTATGATAGTGGGAATGCATGCACGGCTGCAGGACATACCCGTCAACGTATGCAAAGAAAAGAAGAAGACCAATATACGCTCGTCTACCTCTGATATTGCCGTAAAGCTGACTCCTCCTATTATATTTAGCCTAGAGCAAGCCATTGATTTCATCAATAATGATGAGCTGGTAGAGGTTACTCCCGAGAATATCAGGCTGAGGAAGAAGTTACTGGCTCATGCACAACGGTTGAGGAACATCGCTTCTCTACGGCGAAGCATAAAGGCATAGGCCCTGGCCTATCAATGACATTCTCCAAATCGCAAAAACACGAAGCAGGCTTTCTAATTCTACTTTCCGCTTCACCGCTACACGATATGTACAGATCCTTACCCATTGTATGAAAGCTTAGACTATCGGCTGGAGCGGAACGTATATTCAACAATTACTCATTTTGTTGGGCTTGGGTAGATAGGTACAATAACCATGCCTAACACCGAGGTGTAATTCATAATGCAAGTTCGGTATTGATTAGATCGTCTAACGAAAGGATATCTATACTCTTATACTGGCTAATTAGTGGAGTGTGTTTGGTAACTACATATGCACGAACCTGATAGCTACGTAAGTCACCAGCAGGTTTGAGATGCTGCTTGAAGAGCCCGAGGTTATCTGTAAAATAGGCTACCCTCCTTTTATGCCTTTCCACTTCATAACAGAGACCCTCTCCCGGTTCCAGTAACTCTTGCTCAACTAGTGTATGGGCAGATATTGAGGAAGGTGCTATATCCCGGAATTTAGCATCAATTGCAAGAATTCGTTTCTTCGCTTCAGAAATTCCAATTACGTCGTACTCGTATTTTACCTTCACTGCCGAGTCAGGACCCGTGTACCCGTACTTATGTAATTCGTTTCGAACCTTTGCTTCGAAGATATCGGCTGCCTTCTTCTTCATTAAAGTGATATCTCTGCCATTACGCATCTTGCTATTCTCAATAGCCTGACCGTGCAGATGAATGACGAAATACAGGAGTGTCAAAGGATCTAGGATGACCTTGTCCCCAACGGAAACCATGATAGGTACCTTCTCATGACTTTCAGCGTACTCAGCCATCAACTGATCGAAAGTTCGTCCCTCTGCGTATTCCGAATATTTCGAGAAATGTCGACTTAGATTTTCCTTCGATACAAAACCGGGTTCCTTGGACTTAAGACTGTAAGAGATACCCAGTATATACGGTATATCAACTCTTGCAGGTGCATAGCGGTATTGAAGTGAAGTCCTGTAATACAACCCAAAACCGTAACGCAGGGTGATGACATAAGGCCAAAGACTATTAAAGAAATCGGCCATGTCAACACCTGGTTTGAGGTCAACATCGCTGATGACCAGTTTGTCTATGTCTTGGAATTTGAAAAGTTCAGATTCATCTGTAAGGTTTCCCGAAGATGCGAGGCCGTAAACTTTAAGCATGTCATGTATGGGTATCAAGTACTTCATCGTGATAACCTGCATTTTCCCACCAGAAAGTTGAACTATTTTATATCGGCCGTTTTCAACATCTTCAATGAAGTTCAAGCGTTTGCTACGTTCGTAGCTCATATTAATTATTGAATCGAATGTTGTCCCGGACTGGTCAGAGCCTCTCGGTGGATGAGTGTTCATCAAAATTAACAGGCCGCCGATAGCGTGCCACATCGGAATCGAAGGCATCACTCCTGTTGTGACAGCACTATAGATCAACGCTAGACGCGCACTGTAGGCATACGTAGCCAGACCTTCATGGTCACACGACTCGATTAGAGCTAATAACTTCGCTTCCTCATCTTCTAATTCCTTATGCAGTTGTGGAGATGCCTCGGCAGACGGGTCAAGGATAGTAAATGCCTGATTACACCGTTTACACGATGAATTGATACATGACTGGAGTGTGGTGTCTTCTAAGTCACAATATAAGAGACCGCCACAACTATCGCATAGATAATCAGATTTGAAATCGCTAACTGAAAATGATATACCCATAAGGATATTATGCGTGAACAGCGATAAGAAGTGCAAGATTCCTGTATCCGGTCTCACTTCCATCCTCTAAGGAATGTTTACTTTGTAAACAGGCTTGACTAACCCAGTGTTTTTGCTCCAACTTTATACCTATCTTTGATGGTGAGTAATTTGTATATTTATCACAAAATAGTATTTTGTGATATCTGAAGAAAGGGGCAACGGACTATGCCAGACCTAGTTAATCAAGTTTCTTAGCGTGGCTGAGACCAATTTCTGGATATAATGTGAAGAGAAGATTACTTAGGCAGAGCTCATTACCATCGGGGTTCCCGCCGAAAGGATGGCTGGCGCAACGGTTATGAGCCAGGGAAAGTGAAGACAGTTGACGGTATATTGGAAATAGACTTGCCGCAGTTAAGAGCCACAGAAGAACCTTATCACTCACGATTAGCCCGGATGTTCCGGGAAGGCTCCGATATCCTGGGGAAGATGGTAACCGAGATGTATGTTAGGGGGCTATCTACCTTCCGTTACGTCAGGGGACACGTGAGAAGGAAGGTGTGCTGTGTGCCTACGGTATTTTGGGAAACGGCAAGAAAGTGCTCTTGCACCTGGTTCTTGGCAGCAGAGAGTCCTACGATGCCTGGCTCTGTTTTCTTCACGATATGACAGCCAGAGGGCTCAAAGGAGCCGCTGCTGGTAACTTCTGACAAACATAAGGGCTTAAAGAAGGCAGTTAGGGAGGTATTCCCTCATGCCCTAAAACAGCCCTGCCTCGCTCATAAGATGCGTAATATTCTGTGCAAGCTGCCCAAGAAGATTGAGAAAGAGATGAAGCCACTGATAAAGCAGGTCCTTCCGCAGAAGGATGCCTCCAGCTATGAGGAAGGTCTGAGATTGGGCCATGAGCTTATCGCCCGCTTCAGGGATTGCTACCCCTCAGCCATGGAATGTCTGGAGGAAGATTTAGAAGAGTGCCTCGCTTACCTGAAATTCTCACAGGCTCACTGGATCGAAGATTCTTTGAAAGGTGATTCGTACCAGTAATCTTCTGGAGCGGACGTTCGAAGAGGGAAGACGCAGGACCAAGCTGATCCCTCGTTTCCCTCCCGAGAGCTCTGCCTTGAGATTACTCTATGCCACCCTGATAACCGCCTCTCAAAGCTGGAGAGGGATCAGGATGACTCCGGACATCTGGTGGGAGCCGGAGTTGCTGAAGAGAGAGGCCTTTGGGGACCAGAGCCAAAGAATTGAAAAAGAATTGGTGGCGGTGTAGAATGCTTAACACTGGAGGTACCCAGACCAGGAGTTTTTACAGGAGAATTGGGACATTACCCATCTTCCTACTCGTCAGGTATTGTGACCCATTCGCTTTTGAAGTTCCTTCACTCAAAGACTACTTTGACAGCATTGGTATTCCCAGCACCTATGTAGAATATGACTATGCGCAAGGAGCTCTGGCACCCTTAAGAACAAGGGCTGACGCCTTCCTTGAGACAATTAGCTGAGAATACTATTCAAGAGGTGCACTTGTATTTCGCTGGGGTCGACATAGGTTCTACCATGACTAAGATTCTGCTTAAGGACAAGGAAGCAACTTAAATGCCTTGGTTCATTGGCATCGACATCGGCTCGGTGAATAGCAAGGGAGTTATAACTAGAGATAATGAGCTCTCCGCGTACCGCGTGATTCTTTCCGGTGCTAATTACCGCACGGCAGCCGAGAGGATAAGACAGGAGCTGCTGACAGAGGCTAACCTAGCACTGGAACATATCACCGCTACCGTAGCTACTGGCTCTGGTGCTGGCAACGTCTACTTCGCCAGTCAGAAGGTCAGTGACATAGTTTGCACTGCTAGAGGCATAAATAGCATCTTCCCTTCAGCGAGGACAGTGATCGACGTAGCGGGGCAGTCCACTAAAGTGATGCGGATAGATGGGGAGGGGTTGGTAGCCCACTTCACCGTCAGCGAGAAGTGTGCTGCCGGCAGCGGCCGGTTTGTTGAGCTTATTGCCAACGTCTTGCGAATAGATTTAAAGGACTTTGGCTCGCTTTCTCTTGAGTCTACGAATCCGGTCGTTTTCAGCACGGGATGTGCGGTCTTTGGCGAGTCAGAGGCGGTTACCAGGGTAGCTGAAGGCATTCCTAAAGAGGATATCGCCGCTGGGGTCAATAAAGCCTTAGCCGACAAGATATCCTCCCTGTCTAGGAAGGTTAAGTTAGAAGAGCCGTGCGCTATCTGTGGTGGTGGCGCCCTCAATATTGGGCTTGTCGAGGCTATACAACGTGAGTTGGAAATTCAGCTACTTGTGCCTCCCCACCCCCAGATTGTGACAGCCTTAGGCGCAGCCGTAACAGCCAGGGCCTCAAATTTAAACAACTAAGATTTCATACATATTTCTAATTCGGGTAGCGATCTTCCGACATAGAAAGGGGAAGACAAAGTGGGCACTAAGACAGTCTGGAGGAACTAGAAGCAGCAGGCATTCCTGATGCAGCCATCAGATTTACCTGCGCTACTGGCTCCCACAGTGCGCATACCTTCGAGGACTTTTAGAAAAAAGGGGAATGGCGTGTTGATACTGAGAGTCAAAATGATTCATCCGGCAGCAAAGCCACCAAGCAAGATGACTCGGGGAAGTGCAGGTTTCGACCTCTATGCAGCGGAAAGTGTGGAGATACCAGCTGCAAAGTGTAATGCAGATGGATATGTCGAAATTGGTAGAGGCTTAGTGCCCACAGGTATCGAAGTAGAACTGCCGCAAAACACAGTCGGCAGGGTAGCATCCCGTTCTGGATTATCGGTCAATTCGAATATAGAGGTGGGAGCTGGCTGGATTGACAGTGATTACCGCGGGGCGCTGATGGTGGAGTTGAAAAACCTAAGCTCCAAACCTTACAAAGTTAGCCAGGGAGATCGGATTGCGCAGTTAGTTATACTGCCAGTAGTGGATGTGGAAATTGGAGTCATGTCGAATCTTGAAGAGACAGCGCGAGGCTCATCAGGTTTCGGGTCAACCGGTATGTAGTGCTGAATACCATAGATCTGAACTACTTTACTGCCGGCACGATTGAAATGGGCTATTCACTGTATAGATTCATTTTAGGGTGATCAATTGCCTGCTGTTTTGGTTTGCGCTAGTCTGGTGCGGTAGGCCCTGATAATGTCATGGCGTCGCAATACTCCAAGTAAGTGATCCTTATCCTGCCGCTCCACAACAGGGATACGTCCGTAGTCTTCCTCGCTGGCTTGTAATACTTCATATAACGATTGGTCCGGGTAAGCTACTAAAGGCGCTCGGGTAGCGTAATCGCTTACAGGAACGTCGGCATTGCCGTTTTGTAGAGAGCGTCCTAGGTCTGCCAATGTAACCACGCCAAATAGTCGTCCCTTCTCATCCAAAACTGGGAAGCCATGGTGGCCCGTGCTGCGCGACAAGTTACTCATTTCTTTCATGGCCATAGTGGAAGACATTGTGGGGAAATTATGGGTCATTACCTCTCCGACACTGATTGTCTTCATTATGTCTCCTACCTCTTCACGGTAAATCTCTAATTCCTTCTCAATAGGAAAGTTCATCTGCTCGATAAAATACTGATTAAAGTCGAGACGGGAAGACAGCTCAATGTGCCCAATGGAGTGGGCAAGCTCGTTAGCCATCGGCCAGTAATCCGTAGACAAAAGGACCATGGAAGCCCCGGTGCTGGCAGCGTTACCCAACGACATGATAATATCTGGATCGACACTGGGAATAAGGCCGGTGCGCATGGCACTGTAAGAGTTAACGTAATTCCCCAGCGCGCCTGCGAGGTAAAGACGGTGAATGTCCTCGACCCCGACTCCCATTTCGTCCATTAATGTTTTAACGCCAGCCGCAATAGCTCCCTTGGCGAGCTGGAGTTCACGAACGTCTTTCTGGGTGAGGTAGATCGGCCTGCCGTCGTAGCTTTCCTCTGCGGAGGCAATGAGAAAGTCATGTATCCCTTTCCGATTGACTATTCTTGAAGTCAAGGCCTCTGACTCTCTTTCCCGAGGGTAGCGAATCAAACCCTCATGATCGATTATGCCGAGGTCTAGGAGCGAGGCAACCAACTCCACCAATCCGCTGCCACAAATCCCTTTGGGCTTGATATTACCAATGACCTGATAATGAAGGTCACCTTGTTCAAAACTGGCGGCTTCGATCGCTCCGGCCCTAGCGATCATGCCGTGGGAAATATTAGCGCCCTCCAAGGCGGGTCCAGCAGCGGCGGAGCATGTTATCAATCTTTTGCGATTCCCAAGAAAGATCTCTCCATTGGTGCCAATATCCAGCCCCAATATCATTTCGTCGTCCTGTTCCGAAGCACCAGAGGCAAGAATGACGCTGATCAGGTCCCCGCCAATGTAACCTGATTTGGTGGGCATCACATAGAACAGCGCTTCGGGATGTAATTCGAGACCAACTTCTGCCGCTTTCACAACTAGCCCATCATTCAACACAGGTGAGAAGGGTGCTTCGGCGATTCCCAGTGGATTCAGCCCTAGCAGAAGGTGTTGCATGGTGGTGTTACCTGCTGCAACAGCAACAAAGATGTCACACGGGTTGAGCCCTCCTGCTTTTAGAAGGCGTGTAGTTATCTGGTTCAGGTCCTCGATGAGACGATGGTGCAAAGTTTCCAGACCGTGCGTGTGTTCTTTGACGTACTGGAGACGACTGATCACGTTTGTGCCGTACTTCATTTGACTATTGAGACGGGACACGACGGCGACCTCACTTCCGTCTGCCAAACTTATGAGCTTGCCAACCAGGGTGCTCGTCCCGATGTCGAAAACCATACCATAGTCGCAGTCCAGTTCCTCCGGGTTTTGCCAGGCCATCAAGCAGTCCTCGTGGAGCACTGCTGCTCCATGGAAGCGTGTTCTTTTTAACATATCTGGCAATGTGCGGAGACAGTGAAGCGAGGCTTTCAGGTCATGGTGTCTGGGAAGCATCACCTGTTTGATGCGGTCCAAATCGGAAAGACCCCCATTCTGGAGGTCGGGGGGTAAGGTAATAAGCCGCTTGTAGACAAGCGGCTTGAGATGCAAAGGGGGCCGGTGGCCAGTTTTGAGAATCTGGAAATCTTCCGCGCCATAGTCGTTTTCCCCAGTGCGGATCACTAGATCCTTGTTCACCTCGGTGCGGCAGGCAAGACGGATCCCCTGTTTCAGCTCCTCCTCATCAAGGAGTTCCACTTCCTTTTCGGACGGCGGACCTATCGAAGAGAGGACTGTGATTTTACATTTGCCACATTTTCCCAATCCGCCGCACTCCCCCTCCAGTTCCACATCCGTCTTTTGCAACGCCTCCCAGACAGTATCTCCCTGGCGAACCTTCAGCCAGAGGTCATCAGGTAGAACGTTCAACCAGATGTATCTCGTTTTTTGTTTATTGGACGGATGACGTCCGACCGAGCGTTTTCCTATTCTGCGTCCTTCGTCCTGTGGCTTTTCCATCTTCAATGCTCCCACTAGAGCTAGAGTTTGTTGGTTGATGGTTATTTGGTTGATAGTTCCTCATCCTACCCTCTTAACTATCAACCATCAACTATCAACGCTCGATCAACTCAATCAGTTTTCCCTCTAGATGCGAATAATCCACATCCTTGATCTCCAGAGAAAGCTCTAAGAAATCGGCCACTTCGCCAGCCTGGACTACAAGGTCTGGGTCTGACGGCTGCCGCACATAGAGTAATCTCTTGTAATGTTCAAAACAATACTTTCGCATTTCCTCGTCTTGAAGTTCCAAAGGGCGCACGCAATATTCTTGAAAGTGGAGAATAAGGTCTTTTTCAGCAAAATAGGTTCCCGCCATCTCATTAATGAGCCGCTCGAATCGCTCGCTGCCGAGGAGCATTTCATAGCAGTAATGCCCAAGCACCTTAGCTACCCCATGCTGTTGGCAAAAGTGGTCGATACCGGGGAAGCATTCCCCATAAAGGCATATGACCCGCTCATTCCTTTTTTGAGCAGCGGTGAGCTCCTTTAGCAAGCGTTCTTTTAGCTCTTGTGGTCTCAGATGTAGATTGGATGGCAAATAAGTCAAACGCACATTACGATATCTTTTTTCCAGTTGAAGATACTCAAGCGCTGGTTTGAAGACCCCGCAAGCAATGATACGCGTTGGTGAAAGAATCTTCCTCTCCTTCTCCAAATCCTTCATTTTCGGTTTCGTTGGGTTCATCGGCGATTATACATCCCCTCAGATAAGTCGGCTACCGGGGAAAGCCCTTTTTACCTCAGCGATTGTATCCAGATTCAAAAGACCTTCCTTGCCCTCTTCCAGAATCTTTTGAACCAGGTCGTGGGCCCGGCTCAACATGTCAGGCCGGCCCCTTTCTTCCCAAATATCAAAGCTACAACGCACACTCAGGTTGGGGTAGAAGAATTCATCCATCATATGGTCGATAGTATGGTCTTCCGCCACATAGTTCCCCCCAGGTCCGACCTTCTCAATCACGTCGAAGCCCAGAGTCTCTTCGTTCACCTTGATGCCCGCCAGTATCCTGTGGGTCATTCCGATGATTTCATTATCGATTACATATTGCTCATAGGAGATGGAGCTGGCCGAATCAATCATTCCGGCTGCCAGGTGAATGCAGTCGGCACCGGTCAGGGCCACTGTCAAATTGGAAAAGTGCTTTTCAAAACCAGCCTGGATGTCGGGTCTTTTGGCCTCGGTGAGCCCACCCGAGGCGTAAATGGGTAGATTATAGATATTCGCCAGTTGCACTGCGGCAGCGTTCATCATCCCCATTTCCACTGAGCCCATAGTGAATTCCATGGTTCGCAAATCCATAGCCGTGGGGACTGCACCGTATAGCACCTTGGCCCCCGGAGTGAACACCTGCGCTATAGCCACTCCGGCCAGCGCTTCAGCATGCATTTGGGAGAGGGTCCCGGCTAGGGTAGCGGGAGAGGTGGCTCCGGCGATGGGTGCCGGCGCGCAGGTGACCGGGATGCCGTGGGTGGTGCAGAAATTAAGAATACGTAGCGTATTGCCATCAATGGTGAGGGGGCTTATAGGGTTGGTGATCACTGAAACGAAGGGCTTTTCTCGGAGTCTGTCCGCTCCTCCGGCGACGATACTTGCAAGTTTCCACATCTGCTTAGCACCGTGCAAATCATCACAGCCCCCCATCACGTGCTTCGTGGTATGGTTTAGAGTGTAATAGAAGTCGAGCAAGTGATAGTTTACAGGTTTTATGTCGTGGGCCTGGCAGGCGATAATATAAAAGCGAATGTAATCCAAATGATCCACCAGTATAGCAGTGTTGGCCACGTCCCTGAGCAGGGTGAGGCGGTAGCCGCCGGTTGCCATATCGAGAATGCGAAATACCCGTCCTCCGTTACCGAAGTGGACCCTGCCTTCCCCTAAGTGGAGGTCATTTCTTCCATCTCGAGAATAGAGGATAAATTTGGAAGGGGCCCGACCCAGAACTTCATCAAGCCAATCCCCCCCAAAGCGCACCCTCTGATTTTCATAATCGACCTGGGTGCCCGCCGCTTTCAGCCTGTCGAGAAAGATGCTATCCAGAATTCTGACCCCGATGCGTTCCAGTATGCGGCGCCCCGTACGGTCTACCTGCTTCACATCTTCAGGTGTAAGCGGTCTATAGAATGGCAAACTCGTTCCCATAATTGAATACCTTCTGTCATTGGTTATTTTGTTATTCGGTTGTGCTGCTCGTTTCGTCTCTCGTCACTCGGTTGTGTTGCTCCTTACGATCGCCGAATTTAGTCCAAGCAAGCGCTAAGTTATACAATTGACGACTAGCTTTATCATAAGTATCAATCAGTTTATTACACACATTAATATCAATACAATGTCGGTAAAGGTCCCTAGCTTGGCTCAAAGAAACTATGGTCTCATTTGATTCTGTCATTGCATCATCAAGGTATTTTTGAAATCCTCTCTTCTGGTGCCTTTTAGAATGCCCCTCAGCTATTAACCTAGGAATTGCTTTAGATGAACGGCGGAGTTGATCTTCAAGATCATATTCCTCCTCCTTTGGCAGCTTTGGCAGAATGTGTTTGAACACCGCAAGCATTGTTTCATAGGTGCTTTGATAAACATCCAAATCGTGAAAACTCTTTATTGGTTTTTTGATTTCATCCATAACCGCTCTACGAATCCCGATACGAGTGGCGCAACCGCAACCACTTGACCCAACTAAAATCTTATAGAGTTTTACCATCCACTATAAGGTCATTATGGAGAATCTGCTCAATCTCTTTGAGTACTTCATCGGGTTTGGGTTCTACCTGATGTTCGGAAAGTATCCTTTTAGCCTCGATATTGCACCGCTTATACAAGTCCATAGCCCCGGCCTCTTCCCAGGAATCGTAACGGGAGCGATCCAAAAGCTTCGGTAGAAACTGGGCCTGCATGAAATGTTCAAAGGTGTGATCGTCGGTAAGGAACATTGAACCAGTCTCCGTAGCCACTCTTTCAATGGCATCTAGGGCCAGGGTTTCCTCATTGACAAGAATCCCATCGATGAAAAACCGGCTCATGGCCACCAGTTCGTTAGCCATTGTCACCATCTCCAGAGAAGAGGTGGTGCCAAATTCCAAGAAACCGACGTCGTGGATTAGGTTAGCTCGCGAAAGCATGGCACTGATGATGGAAAACATGGCTTCGGCTCCTGCCTGGGCGTCCATCACTTTGGCATCCGAGGCTCCGGCGAAGGCCCAAATGGGCAGGTCATAGATTTCATCGCGCATGTCGGCAAGCGCAGCCTGGGTAAGACTCCATTCCGGACAACCATACGAGACTACTGCGGACTTCATGTCCAAAACGCTGACATTGGGGCCAAACAGGAACGGAGAGCCTTTGCCGACCAACTGGTGAACAACGAGTCCTACAAGGTTTTCAGCGATCCCTAGAGCCAAAGCTCCGGCAAGTGTGACCGGGGCCCCGCCTCCGGCGTTGGATCCAGATGGAAGGCATATAGGTATCTTCTTTTTAGCACAGAAAATGAGTTTCTCCATAACGTTTTCAGGGAAGCGCAAGGGGCTGATGGCCTCTGAGTAATTGAGTATAAAGGGCTTCCTCTGTAGATTTTCTTCACCGTCCGCTACCTGGCAAGCAATCTCGTAGATTTTGGCAATGTCTCTGCCCCTATCGGCGATGAAAACAATGGGTTTATTGGTGTTTTTAACCATCTCAGCAAAAACATAGACGTAGATATCTTCCACAGGAACATCTTCGGGATTGGCCATAGACATGACAAAAGCCATGTTCTCCAGCCCGTCAACCAGCTTGGCAAAATTAGCGGCATCTTTCAAAGTAGCCCGGCGACGTTTACCAGTTTCCAAATCCAAGGTGAAAGTGGCGTCGGAACCTGTGCCATAAAAGGGGTTGCCGTTGACGAGAGGCATCGTTTTGTTACCCTTCTGGTCGTAAAGGGCAATCTGCCTGGGGGCTGATCGTAAGGCCTCTTCAGCAAGGTGAGCAGGTAGCTTAACCCAGTCACCGTTAGAAACGTTGCACCCAGCACCGGCGAGCATTTCCAGAGCGCCGGGATGCTCCATCTTAAATCCGGTCTTTTCAAGGATCTCTAAAGCGGCGGTGTGGATTGCCAACGCCTGTTCACGGTTCAGGACTTTCAGCCGAGGTTGAAAGGTGGGGATCTCTATCGGTTTCATGGCCCACTCCTTTATGATATATAACAGAGTATCCTATTCGTCAAATAGTTTTAGCTTGACTACCGTAGTCGACAGCAGCGGAAGTTAAGTATATACAAGCTTGCATAAAAATAAATACTTATCTGAAAATTCAAGCCAGCATGCTATCAAGATGTAGTATTATTATTTGTGCCCGTTCTTCTAAGAACTTCTCATATTGATTCTTTGAATATATTTCTTTCTTAAGCGGCATTAGATTAGAGTTTAATATTTCCGAATATTTACTAGCAGGTAGAACGTTAAATATATACTCAGAAGGCGGTTTATTCGAAATTGTTCTATTTGGGTCTGAAGGCAGAAAGCAAAAATTACAAAGTGAGTTAATTCGGTCAGTCTCTACACCTTTCCCCTTCAAAAAAGCTCTAGGGAAAATATGGTGATACTCCTTCAAATTATATTTAGAAAGGGCATCTCCCAGATCAATTTTATTTCCATTTACTAAACTTAGCGGTTCTTTCTGAGCTAATAACAACAAAAATGCTCTTGTAAAAGGGTTGCTTTTACTGAATACTTGATTGATTAGAATCCTTGCATCAGCAGAATATGAATATTTATTAATGTCTGAATGGTCATTGTTTACAACCTTCTCGAAGAAAGATATATCATCGTTCATTTTCATATCAGTAGAACCAGAATATCTCTTTGAAAAAGATGTTTTCCAAAACCATTGTTTTAAAGTAGTGCTCTGTTCTGGAGTTGGAGTATTTACTCGCGAGAAGAAAAATGCAAAAGGCACAATTTGATGGGAATGAGGTAGGAAATCCCTTGACTTTACGTTCAACTCTGTAGACAAAAAATCCACAGCTTTCTCCAAGCTCTCTTTTAATGTATGAATACTAGTCCTAACCGTCCCTGGATTTAATGAAACAATGTCTTTTGTTCTCGTGCTTTTTTCGACAATACCAGATAAGCACTGCAAGATAATTTTTTCTGGTGTATCCTCAAATCCCTTTCTCTCCAGTATCTCCAATAGCTCTTTAATCTCTTCTCTTAAGTGGAAATCATCACTCCAAGTCCAAGCAACCATCAAATCAAGTGTAGTAAGTCTGGTACCTGTGTTATTTATCCTTTCGAATATAATTCCCACTTCTTCCTTCTTGCGTTTGTATGTAGTAACAATTGGCACTTCATAATTCTGAAACTTTGACTGTACTTCACGGGCCAATCTCCTGTATTCTTCAGGTAGTTTCTCAAGTTCTTTAAAAAACTTTTCAATATCAAAGAGCGTGCTCATTGTCAAATTAGCATGTTCTTCACACAAAACTTCCTTTGCCAAAAAATTTTTATCGTCTAGATCAAAATATATATCAAAAATTCTTGGATCTATACCATATTGATTATTTTCAGGAGCTTCGTGCCTATCTTTACAAAATACTGCATAAATTACAGATAACCTTTGTTGTCCATCAAGAACATAGTTTACTGGATATTGGGGGTCTCGTTCTGGGATTAAGAACCCCGCTATATTACGAGTCGATTTCAATCTTTCAACTGAGTTCCATAAAAGAATACTACCTATCGGATAATCGTTATAAATACTATCGATCAATTCGATGACTTGCTCTTGATCCCAAACAAAACCTCTTTGGAACGCCGGAATCTTGATGTCCCCTTCTTCAATTCTGTTAATGAGTTTGTCGATTTTCACTGAGCTTGGCACGATTTCCGATAACGTCATATTGGGCCTCCTTTCCTACAGTAACATTGAAGCTGTTCAAACCCTGATTCATCTCGGCTCTCTCAACGTTGAACGATTGCTACTTTTTCAAGAAACGCCGAGTAATTCTTTGGCTTTGCTCACCGCAGAACCTGCATCCGACGCATAGGAGTCGGCCTTGATCTCCTGGGCATACTGTTCAGTAACGGGTGCACCACCAATCATGACCTTGACCTTATCCCTGATCCCGGCTTTCTGTAGTGCCTCGATGGTCTGGGGCATGGCGGGCATGGTGGTGGAGAGCAACGCCGACAGGGCCACGATGTCTGGCTCCAGTTCTTGTGCCTTTTGGACAAACTTTTCGGGAGGGACATCTACCCCTAGGTCGGTGATGGTGAATCCTGCGCCCCCCATCATCATGGAAACCAGATTCTTGCCGATGTCGTGCAAGTCGCCCTTGACCGTCCCGATTAATACCTTTCCTTTGGAGGTGACATCACCTTCTTTGAACAGGGGCTCGAGCAGGTTCATGCATTCGTTCATGACCTTAGCGGAGCGCAACATCTGGGGGACGAATATTAGCCCCTTTGAAAAATTATCGCCCACCTTATCCATGGCGACAATGAGCCCCTTATCGAGAATGTCTTTGGGATTGCTGCCAGCATCAAGGGCGCTCTGTGTTTCCGCTACCGCCGTCTTGGTGTCTCCCTTGATCACAGATTCATTCAATGCCTTAAAATCACTCATCTTTAACCTCCTTAGAACTGCTTCAGGGTTTGACGGTTGATGGTTATTTGGTAAATGGTCCCTCACACCAGCCTCTCAACCATCAACCATCAACCATCAACCATCAACCACCAACCACCAACCACCAACCATCAACCAACGAACTATCAACCATCAACCAACGAACTATCAACCTCCGACAAGGCGGCCATCTTGGTAGGCCTCAATAAAGTTTTCGCAGTATTCATCCTGGCCGAGAAGCATCTCGACTGCGAGAAGGGTTGCCATGAGCTGCTTGTCGGTCGGGTCCAGAATGGCGGCGGACAGACCATAGGACACACATAGAGCCAGGAAGTTGCGATTGATCAGGTGGCGCTCCGGAAGCCCAAAGGAGATGTTGGAAAGGCCGCAGATGGTATTCACGCCCGGAAAATCCTTCATGATCTTGTTGATGGCTCCGAGAGCGGCGATTCCCATGCCAATGTCAACAGCAACAGGCTGCACCAGCGGGTCCACATAAATCCTTTCAAGAGGGACCCCCTCATCTGTAAGCTTGTTGATAAGTTCCGAACCGACCTGGACTCTTTCTTCCACGGTGGTGGGCATCGAAGTCTGAGCCATGCACAGGGCGACCACATGACAAGGGTGAGATGTGATAACAGGAAGAAGGGATTGGAGTCGGTCTTGTTCCAGTGAGATGGAATTGATCATCGGTTCGCCTTTGTGGCGTTTGATCGCTTCGGACAAGGCCTTGGGATTGGGACTGTCCAAACACAAGGGCAGATCCAGTTTGCTTTGTACCGTCTCGACCAGCCAGCAGAGGCAATCGACCTCTTGATCCACAAAAGTCCCGGCGTTTACATCAATGTAATGGGCACCAGCTTCGGCTTGATCCCGGGCGATATCGATGATAAACGCAGCATCCCGTTTCTTAACAGCCTCTTCAATGCTCTTCCGACTAGTGTTGATCTTCTCTCCTACAATGATCATCGTTAATCCTCTATTCGAGTCATTAGATATAAACTTAGCATCATAAATACTCAGCTTTCGCCCAAACCAATGTTAGCAATGCTAAAGTATCACAAAATGGCTACCTATAGCAAATCCAACGGCTTTCCTCTTCATGATTTTCCTGCATACTCCTGTGCTCCGCTCACGCTGGTGTGGTGGACTTCGCGGGTACACTGGTGCATATGCCAGAATGCCACCAACGACTCACTGATAACAGCAGGTCAGCGCGGACTTTGCGGAAGGGGTATCCCCTGTTTCGCTTGGATGTGCCGCCGTGCCACCGTGCTGTCTGCACAGCTTTTTGGGGCTTAGAGATGGGTTGCCTCAGGTGCCCCACCTTTCCCCCTTTGGATACGTGGAAAACGACGAGAATACGGGTATCGCGTCAGGCCGGGCCGTATCTTGGAGAGTATGGCAAGGGACACGAGGGACAAGGGAGGACATTGCCCGCATTGTGATAGATACGCTCCATGCCGGTACCTGATGCTCCAAGACCATACAGTCTGTGTCCCATACGGGTTAAATATTCCGCTATTCTGTACAAGAAATGCAATTTCGAGTCAACGTTGGCTATTGCAGGGATGAACGATGGACTAGTTGCGTTT
Organism: Chloroflexota bacterium; assembly: GCA_030611015.1. Taxonomy (GTDB): domain Bacteria; phylum Chloroflexota; class Dehalococcoidia; order GIF9; family AB-539-J10; genus RBG-13-51-36. Next base: position 15,800 of record JAUWQP010000026.1, read on the forward strand.
GATCGTTCTGGGCACTTGTCGCTTGGCTACGTATTGACAACAATATCTGAACAGAGATACTCTACTGACATGCCAACGGCTAATCCCCGAAATCTCCTTTACACTGCAAATATGATTCATGACAATGGCTAGTGATACTGAGGCAAGAGTACATGATATCCTGAGCAAGTTACAGAGCCTGGATAAGATACGGGGACTGTTTGCTGAGCTCAATTATGACCCTGCCCATGACCTGCTAAGTCGCAGCGGTTGGGCTAGAGCGGCTGCTGATGCTCTAGCTGAAGACCCTCAGGTTATAGCTTGCCACGATGACTTCAAGATTATTTATGCTCGCCTCAATGCAGACCGCCTGCTGCTTGGTGATGAAAGACCTGTAGTTAATCGCTTGCTCCAGGAACACCCCTATTTGCTATGCCTGTTCTCAGACAAGCAACAGCACCAATGGCATTTCGTTAATATTAAATATGATGAAGATGTAAAAAGGCGACGGCTCTTTCGGCGTATCACAGTTGGTCCTGATGAGCGTCTTCGCACAGCAACGGAGCGCCTAACTCTTCTTGACCTTGAGACCATCAGCGCTGATTTATTCGGACTGTCGCCATTAGCAGTTCAAGCGCGCCATGATGAGGCATTCGACGTCGAGAAAGTTGCCAAGCAGTTCTTCGACACGTACAAGGCAATATTCAGAATTCTCGAAGATGATTTGCGCCATAAAACAAATGACATGCTCTGGGCACACGATTACGCCCTCCAGTTCCTCAACCGCTGTATGTTCCTTTATTTCATTCAGCGCAAGGGTTGGGTGGGGGATAACAGGGAATTTCTACGGTCGTTCTGGGAGAGTTACCAGCGATTCGGCCAGCGCAATGACTCCTTTGTAGATGAATGGCTCAAGGTTCTCTTTTTTGAAGCCTTCAGCAACAAGTTTCATGGTGGGCATAATTACTTTCCCGAAGAAATCAGAGACATACTACAATTGGCACCGTATCTAAATGGTGGGTTGTTTACTGAAAACAAGCTGGACAAAGGGTACAGCGTAAAGATTTCAGACAAACGCTTCGAGCAGGTTTTCAAGTTTCTGGAACGCTACAATTTCACCATAGCCGAAGACAGCCCTCTGGACAAGGAAGTGGCTGTCGACCCCGAGATGATTGGGAAGGTCTATGAAAGCCTTGTCAACATGCCTGAGGATGTGGACAGGAGCGGTGAAGCTGGCATCTTCTACACACCTCGAACTGAGATTGAGCTGATGTGCCGCCTTTCCTTGGTGGACCATTTGACCAATCACATTGGTGACGAAAGAAAGAATTTACTCTACCAACTGGTGTTTGCATTAGAACCGGATGAGAAAACTGATGCGGACAAAGCCGTTGCTGACGCTGCCCTCTGGCCCGACATTAACAAGCGCCTGCACGAAATTACTGTCCTGGACCCCGCTTGTGGCTCCGGTTCCTTTTTGGTCGGGATGCTCAACATTCTTGATGACCTTCAAGAGCGGGCTGGCCAGCAACTCGGCTTTCAGGAGAACTCTTACGACCGCAAGAAACGGATTATCGGACAATCACTGTACGGCGTGGATGTGATGGACTGGGCTTGTCATATAGCAGAATTGAGGCTCTGGCTTGCCCTGATTATTGACGCAGACTTCTCTCCTGAGGAGCTCCACATCAGGCGGGAGCCATTATTACCTCATTTCTCATTCAAGATCAGGTGTGGAGACAGCCTGGTTCAAGAAGTGGGGGGCATCAATCTGGGACATACCCGTGAGTCACATGATATTTCACCATCACTAAAAGCTCGTATTACCAAACTCAAAACTGAGAAACTCAAGTTTTACAATAATGATGAAACCTGCCAATTCCGCTCGGTAGACGGAGTCAGGCAAGAGGAGAGGAGACTCTTCCAGGATATTCTTGACGCTAGGCACCACGAAGTTCAGGAAGGTATCAAGGCTTTACACCGGAAAATTGAGGGCCCGCAGGAGCGACAGGTAAGCCTTGACGGAACGATGAAACCACATTCTCACCAGATGAACCTGCAAGCCACCAAATACCAGGAGCAGATAGAAGCCCTGAAGCTGAAGCTGGAGCAGATTGATAAGTCACGCCAAGCACTCCAAACCGCCACGCAAGTGCCTTTTGTCTGGGACATCGCCTTCGTAGAAATCTTTGGTGAAGAACAGAGGTTTGATATCGTGATTGGTAATCCCCCGTATGTAAGGCAGGAGAGTATCTCAGACCCTGCTTTGCCACGTGATATGGTAACTGCCGAGAGCAAGAGAGCCTACAAGGACAAGCTTGCCAGGTCAGTCTACCGGGCGTTCCCACGATTCTTCGGCTATAATTCTGCTACGGGCTCGGCAGCGCACAAGATTAATGCCAAGAGTGACCTCTACATCTACTTCTATCTGCACGGGCTTTCGCTGTTAAATACCAAAGGTTCGTTCTGCTTTATTACCTCCAACTCCTGGCTGGATGTGGGCTATGGAGCCGATTTACAGGAGTTCTTACTCAAGCATTGCCATACCAAGATGATTTTAGACAACCAGGCGAAGCGTTCCTTTGCCAATGCGGATGTTAATACTATCATTGCGCTCTTTTCCGCACCCGATGACCAGCACTCATGGGCATTGGAGAAAATAGCCCGTTTCGTTATGTTTAAGGTGCCCTTCGAACATATTATCTCCCCTGTCATCTTCGACGAAATCGAAGAAGCAAACGAGCGCAGGACTACACCCGAATACCGTGCCTTTCCCATTCAACAAGGTATGCTTCTAAAAGATGGTTGCGAAGTGAAAGAGGATGAGGAGGAAAATACCAGTATCGGCCCCCTTATCAAGTTTGAGCGCTATATCGGCAATAAGTGGGGAGGCAAATACCTGAGGGCGCCGGATATCTACTGGACGATCCTGGAAAAGGGCAAAGGCAAACTGGTAAGGTTGGGGGATATTGCTGAGGTACGGCGTGGTTTCACTACTGGTGCTAATGAATTCTTCTATCTGGATGAGGCAAATATACAGGAGTGGGGAATTGAGAAGGAGTTCTTAGCCCCCGTTATTAAGAGCCCAAAGGAATGCACTCGTATTGTGATAGCTCCAACAGATATGAAATTCAAGTTATTTATTTGCCATGACGACAGAAGAGAACTAAAGGATACGAATGCACTCAAATATATAAAATGGGGTGAATCTCACGGATTTCATCAGCGACCGACTTGTCGTGTTAGGGAAAGATGGTGGGACTTGCGGGAACGGTCTAAAGCTGCCATAAATGCTAGCTATTTAGTAGATAGGGTCATGCGCTACTTCCTCAAGGAGGATGGTTTCTTTGTTAGCGATAACTTCCAAGAAATACACACATACTATGACTACCCATGGTCATTAGCGGTCTCAACTAATAGTAGTGTTCTCCAATTGTTTGCAAATGTGGCTGGACGTGCCAATTTTGGCGATGGACTCATGAAAATACAGACTTATGAAGTGGCAGATTTAATTGTAATTGAACCCAAATTGCTTGAGCCTGAAACCTGCAAAGATACTATACTCAAGGCAGAAAAGCTTGAGCTTGCTGATGACGACCGTAAAGCACTGGATGATCAGGTGTTTGCCGTATTAGGTCTCACCCAGGGCGAGCGGGACGCCGTTTATGAAGCAGTAATCAACCTCGTGGAGGCACGGCTTAAGAAAGCGGGAAGTGTGTAGGTGCCAACGATGTGGGATTATCGAGACCCATTATATGGGTTTATTACAGTAGATGAGCTGGAGCAGAGGATTATCGATAGACCTGAGTTCCAGCGGCTACGCCGCATTATGCAATTGGGGATGTCTTTTCTCGTCTATCCTTCAGCTACTCACACGCGTTTCGAGCACTCTTTAGGTGTCCTAGAAGCATCCACCCTTATTTTTGACCACCTGGTTAGTGACCCCAATAATTTAGAGAAATTGGAATGGAAGGATGACAAGAATAAAGCCGTAGAATTTAGACAATTGCTCCGATTGGCTTCCCTGTTACACGACGTAGGACAGCCACCCTTTTCACACGCTGGTGAAGGTTTACTTCCCCAGGGAAGAAGGCACGAGGATTTCAGTTACGACATAATTGTTAACACAGAGCTAAGGGATATTATAGATAGCAACATCGGTGATGGTTCGGCTATTCGTGTAGCTGAGATAGCAATAGGCAAAGCCAAAAGACGGGATGACGATTTCCTTTCCCAAATATTAACCGGTGAGGTAGGAAGTGACAGGATTGACTATTTAACTAGAGATTCTTACCACCTCGGGGTAGCTTATGGACAGTTCGACCACTATCGGCTTCTGAATACCCTGCATGTGTGTGAAAGCCCAGATATAGATAAGGATGGTAAGGGCGGTCCTGAATTGGCAATAGAAGAGGGAGGGATTCACACTATAGAAGGATTTATTCTAGCACGCTACTTCATGTTCTTGGAGGTATATTTCCACAAGACTCGCAGAATCTTCGATCTTCACCTGACGGAATTTCTGCAACGTCTCCTGAGGAGAAAGGGCAGCAGATTTCCCAACCAATTAGATGAATATCTCTCATGGACAGACGATAAAGTGCTTCAGGAGCTTGGGAAAAGGGATTGGGATGAGGCAAGAAGGTTTACTCAGCGCAGCCATTTCAGGCTCGCTTATGAAACTTCTGATCATCCTGAGGAAGTTGACATAGATCGATTCGATCAGCTCACTAAAGAGGTTGAGCGGGAATTTGGAAAGAAATATCTCCGTTTTGACGACGCTAAGAAAGACCCGTATAATTTCACAGAATCCTTGATATATGTCCAGAGGGAGGGGCGTTACCAATCTATCAGGGAGATTTCTCCTCTTATCCAGAGCCTGAAGCAGGTCCGTAAGCGGAGGGTATATGCTGAAGATAGAATTAGAGAGCAAGTCAGGAGCTTTTGCCAAGATTTTATGGCACAAAAAACAAAAGGGGGTAAAAAGCAATGAGGAGGACATCCAATAACATCACTGAAATGAAGCTGCTTGATAAGCTATCGGTGCTTTACCAGATCGTGAAGGGTGGGCAAGAGACTACAGGGAGAGTGGGACATATGGCGATTCAGAAGCTAGTTTATCTCCTCCAGCAAGCCAAGGGTGTCTCTATGGGCTATAACTTTGCTTTGCACTACTATGGACCCTATTGCGAGGAACTGTGGTCTGATTTATGGATATTGGAGGACTGGGGCTATCTTGATATTATTAATGCTCCAGATGGTTATGGCTACATAATAACTGCAAAGA
>JAUWQP010000017.1 GCA_030611015.1 Chloroflexota bacterium
AAACACGATGTCGAACCGTTCGCATATTATTGACCTAAAAAGCAAATCCAGATTCACCATGCGTGCTGTGCTTCAATAGTAGTCGGACAGCCAGGTTCAGTAGAAAACGCCACAAATCCTCCCGGGGAGCATAGCTAGAAACCAAATGAGGAGGGTGTAATGGCACGACTAGAAAGCAAGGCAAACGTCTCAGTGCCGAGGTGAACAGGTGAGGTGAGTGTTATGATTATGGGATTCGTGTCACCAAACTATCTGGACCAGACCAGCGGGATATATCGTGCTGTGAGAAAGGGAATAGAAGTGCTGGAAGAACCCGGTGAAGAGAAGTATTTGCCCAGTCTGCTAGGTTTGGAATTCCTTGAAGAACTTCACTTCAAACTGACCTGCGATATGCCTACACAAGCCATTTTTCTTGAAATCTAAATGCCGCCGAGCATTTCTAGTTGTCTATTATTAGCTTTGATAAAATCCAATTGGTGTTGCATAAAATTTTACTCTTTCCTAACCAGAAGGAGACGATTGAGCTGGAGCTAAAAGCTGAAGCAATCTCCAAATCTGATGAACCGTCAAGAAGTTGGTAAGCTGGGGGAGAAAGCAGCCCGGAAGTTCCTCAAAAAGCGGGGCTACCGTATTCGCGAGACGGGTTTTCGTTGTCCTCATGGAGAGATTGACATCATTGCTCAACAGAAGGACTATCTTGTCTTTGTCGAGGTCCGTACCAAGAGCAATCTGGACTTCGGCACTCCTGAGGAATCAATAACACAGGCTAAAAAGAAAAAACTCATCGCCTTAGCCCTGACCTATACCAGTACTCACCAAAACATCCCCCCTCTATGGCGTATAGACGTAGTAGCCATAGAACTCGATGATAAAGGCAAGCTCAAGCGCATCGAGCTCATCGAAAACGCCGTCGAGCAGGACTCCCCGTTTAATTGCTAGCTACTCTTAGAACTTTAAAGGCGTATAATCTGGTAACAAGGAGTTGAGAAATGAAAAAACCAACCGAAGAACGCTTATCTGAGATTGAGAATAACATCACTAAGCTTACCAAGATGCAAGGTTGCGTATTTAGGCTGCTATTAGTTCTCCGCAAAACGGTTCACGTGTTTGAAGCACGTGTGGCAACTTCAACCTTAATGACATTGTCTCTAGAATCCTATCGTCAACATGGAAACCGTTTTCTCGCATTCACGTTCGGTGCGATAACTGCGATTGGTGGCGGTGCTTCGCTGTTGGCTTTATATTACGCTAATCAGGATTCTGACTTTATACGCATATCAACAGTGTTGTTTATTTTATGCTTTGTTTTGTTCATCTTTGCTGTTTTAGAGCACCGTCAAATGAATAGTGAGCTTCGAGAAGCTAAAAAGGAAACGACCCAAGCAAAAGAGGTTGTAGATGCTGCTAGAGAAGAAGCAGTGGCATTAGACGAAGAATTGGCACAAGTATTAGCTGAATGGAAAGAGCTAGTCCCCGATGACTCGGTAAGTGAGCCTAAATCGGAGGAGTGATTAACTTTGGGGACAGGACATTGGATATTACTCAGTTAGCGAAATTACTCCAGTTAGTGGGCTTCCTGCTTGCTAGTGTATTCGGAGGTATTCTGCTAGACGAGGTGGTAGGAGGAAAAGTCGCCAAAGGGTTTACATCTCTGTTTGTTGGATTTGTTAATAGATTGCGAAAGTTCATGCAAAGATTGGCAAAAGATATAATTCCGCCAGAAGAGCCAGAATATCCCACATCCACGGGGTGGGAAGCTCTAGCCTTTTTCTTCTTCTGGTCAGGCTCGCTCACCGCCCTTATAGTAGGTTGGTTAAAACATATCCCAGTTCTGCTATGGATTGGAGTCAGCCTCTATTCTGTGTATGCTTTGGGTTGGCTGGTCGGGGTGCCCCTTCTTATTTTTGTACCACGCCTACAAAGAAGGTTTGGAATGCGTCGGCCGGTGCGGATACCGAATGGGAAAGAACTCTCAGCAAAGGAATTCTTCCCCGACTATGCTGTGATTGCCGCAGCACTCGTGTCTGGCATTGGTTGTATCGTGCTATTTGCACTATTTTTCTTTTCCTATTTTCTCAAGGCATCTAGTTATATCATGAAGGTGCTTGCAAATCCCAGAGTGCCTAAAGCTCCTTTCGTAGTTCTAGGGTTCCTAATACTGCTCGCTGGTTTAATAATTGATGCTATAGCAGCATTTTGACCTAAGCTGGAACGAGACCTTCAAATTTAGTCAAAATGTTACCTCTTCAGGTCAACTTGCCGGCTCAGTAAAGTTTGAGGATAGCTTCACCTTATGCACTCGGGACATATAGTTTGCGGCGCTTATATTACTCTCAAGTAAGGCTCTAATACCTCGGGAATTAATCCGGTCGAATTAGCTTCTATGTAGTTGCCTCATTGTTGGCAGCAACCGTATCCTCAATAGAAATAACAGTATGACCCAGCCCTGGCAATTCTGCCGCACTATTGAGACGGTTGCCTATCCCTCAGCATCATTTTCAGCCTATCTTGCTTCTTTCTATACCGGTCTCCATAAAAAGCGAACGCAATCCCGATAAAAAGGACGGCATAGCCTATATATAACATAAAGTCCCATTCTCTTGGGATAATCTCATCCCTGGCAAACATACCAAGCAAGATATTGGCAGCCGCAAGCATCCAGATTGCAGCAATTGCGACATGCCAGTGCATAGCTCTAAACCTGGCATCTTGAATCTCCTCTTGAATTCTTGCTATTTGGAGTGGAGTTAGTTCGTGGTCGGTTAAATCCCACCCGCACTGCGGACAAAATTTAGCATCCTCTCGAATTTTCTTATTACACAACGGGCATTTTTGCATTTTGAAACCTCCCTTCTGACGCTGTTAGTTTCCCTTAGTCTGCGTAGGGCCCAAGTCAGCAAACCTTGCCCCGCAATAAGGACAATAGATTACTTCCTTTGGTATTGTGTTACCACAAGAGGGGCATTCTTTCATTTGCTTATCCTACGAAAATTCTTGCTTACTCAAGGCGATAAGTATGATAGCTGGAATACCCAGCCAGCAAAAAACCGAGCAAATGGAGCCGGCAAGCGCTAAACCCCAAGCTCTTCTTTTGAGTGCACAAAGCCCACCTGCCACAGCTACTATCGAAATCATTATTGCGACCAGCCCCACCATAAACAATGGGCTTCGCCCAATGAGCACTATGCCGATAATCAAACCAAAGACACCAGCCGAGATAGTCAAGGTGCCCGCAGCAGTTGGCTTCCATGTCTGTGCAGCTCCGACGGATACAACGCCGCCATAATCGCTAAGCCTTGTTCCGCAATTGCTACAAAATTTATCATTGGGTTCCAAAGGAGCGCCACACTGAGGACAGTATTTCATCTTCTATCTCTAAAGCGCTGCTCGCTATTGAGTCCTTAAACTCTCCTCTCCAAATCCGCTGGCTGAGCTACTCATCAGGCAAAGTACACATCTTATTATATCACTAGTTCAATGAAGATTTTGGGATAGCTTCACCTTCTGCACGCAGGATATACAGTTTGCGGGGCTTATGTTACTCTCAGGTAGGGCTCTAATACCTCGGGAATTAATCCGGTCGAATTAGCTTCTATGTAGTTGCCTCATTGTTGGCAGCAACCGTATCCTCAACAGAAATGACAGTATGACCTAGTCCTGACAATTCTGCCGCACTATTGAGACGATTGCCTATCCCTCAGCATCATTTTCAGCCGATCTTGCTTCTTTTTGTACCGTTCTCGGCAAAAACCGCACGCAATCTCAATAAACAAAAAGGCAAAACCTATATATAGCATAAAGTCCCATGTCGCTGGGATAACCTCAAATAGGGCAAACCCAGCAACCAGAAGGCAGACAAGCGCAAGTGTTAGGAATGGCATCATTGCAACATGCATTTGCATAGCTCTAAACCTAGCATCTTGAATCTCCTCTTGAATTCTTGCTATTTGGAGTGGAGTTAGTTCGTGGTCAGTTAAATCCCACCCGCACTCCGAACAAAACTTAGCATCTGCTCGGATTTTCTTATCACACAACGGGCATTTTTGCATTTTGAAGCCTCGTTTCTGACGCTGTTCGTTTCCCATAGTTTGCGGCGCTTATGTTACTCTCAAGTAAGGCTCTAATGCTTCAGGAATTAATACTGTACCATCTACTTGCTGATAGTTTTCCAGCACAGCGATAAGGACTCGCGGTAGAGCCAGTCCTGAGCCATTAAGCGTGTGAACAAACTGTGATTTGGCGCCAGGCTCAGGGCGATAGCGGATATTTGCTCGCCTCGCCTGAAAGTCGCCGCAATTGCTGCAAGAACTGACCTCGAGCCATTCATCACAGCCAGGAGCCCACATTTCAATATCATATGTTTTGCAGGCGGCAAAGCCGAGGTCTCCAGTACATAATTGCACCACGCGGTGAGGTATGTCCAGCTTCCGACATATGTCCTCAGCATCAGCTACCAATTTCTCCAGTGCTTCGTCAGAACTCTCAGGGGCGGTAACCTTGTAGAGTTCCACTTTGTCAAATTGGTGCCCCCGCTTAATGCCCCTGGTGTCTGTGCCAGCAGCCATCTTCTCTCGACGGAAGCAAGGAGTATAGGCAACATAATGAAGGGGCAAGCTATCGGCACTTAATATTTCATCGCGGTGAAGGTTAGTTAACGGTACCTCCGCCGTTGGTATAAACCAAAAGTCATCTTCTTCGTCGTGATATAAATTATCGCCGAACCTGGGTAAATTTCCTGAGCCGACCATACACTCTCGCTTTACCATAAAAGGAGGGTAGATTTCTTTATAGCCATGCTCGCTTACATGGACATCTAGCATAAATGAGATAAGCGCTCGTTGAAGACGTGCGCCCAGCCCTTTGAGAACATAAAATCTGGTCCCTGAGAGCTTCACTCCCTGGTGAAAATCTATTATGCCCAGATTTTCCCCTAACTCCCAATGAGGCAAGGGCTTGAAGGACAATTCTTCTGGCTTGCCCCAGCTCCGCACTACGATGTTATCATCCTCGCTCCTTCCCACAGGCACGCCGGGGTGGGGCATGTTGGGTAACTCCAGTAGCAATGAATCGAGGCTACCTTTAGCTTCCTTAGTCTGCTGCTGCAAGGAAGATATCTGCTCTCCTAATTGACGCATCTGGACGATGAGCTGAGGTGGTTTTTCCTTGCTCTTGCCCAGTTGTTTGCTTATCTCGTTATGTTTAGCCCGAAGTTCCTCCGTTCGACGTAGCAAGCTACGATAACGCTCGTCAATCTCGAGGATACTATCGAGAGCCCCGGTTCTATCGGGTCTCCCGCCTCTTTTCTCTAAAGCCTGGCGGACAAGTTCAGGATTTTCACGAATAAGCCTAATATCAAGCATACATAAGCCCTAAATCCCAATTTCTAATCCCTGTCCCAGATTTAATCAGGGATCCCAAGGACTAAACAAATCCAAAATTCTAAATTTAAATACCAAGACTCATTTTGTTTTGAATGTTGGCCATTAGTGCTTTGGCATTGTTTAGGATTTGTCATACTTTGCCTTGCCATTTTTACTCTTTTGTCTTCAGCTGGGGAAAAAGTATCACTTCTCGAACAGATTGCTGACCTGTAAACATCATCACCAGGCGGTCAATGCCTATCCCCAAACCACCGGTAGGCGGCATCCCATACTCCAAAGCCTGAAGAAAATCTTCGTCACCGCTTTCGATTTCCTCACCTATAGCTCCCTGTTGAAACCTCTCTCGTTGATCCATGGAGTCGTTGAGTTCAGTGTAGGCATTGGCAATTTCTATCCCATTAATATATGCCTCAAATTTTTCCACCAAGCGGTCATTATCTCGCTTGCGTTTGGCTAAGGAACATACTTCCACGGGATAATCCAAGAGGAAGGTTGGTAGAATAAGATTTGGTTCCACAAAGATGGAAATTAGCTCATTTATCAGCTTGCCTCTCCCCTTGTTGGGGTCAACTTCTATTCCCATCTCTATCATCCGTGATCGCAGGGAAGCAGCATCGGAATAGTCTTCAAAGTCAATGCCGCAATACTCTTTTATAGCCTCCCGCAGATAAAGCCTTTGCCAGGGAGGAGCAAGGTCAATAGTTTTTCCACCCCAAGTAATTTTGGTATCACCCAGAACTTCACCCGAAATGCAAGAAACCATTTCCTCAACTAAGTTCATTATGTCATTATAATCAGCATACGCTTGATAGCACTCAAGCATGGTAAACTCAGGATTATGCTGGACAGAGATGCCTTCGTTACGGAAGACGCGTCCTATCTCATAAACCCTGTCAAAACCGCCCACTATCAGTTTCTTAAGAGGAAGTTCCAGGGCGATACGCAGGTAAAGGTCTTCATCAAGGGCATGATGGTGGGTGACAAAGGGACGTGCTACTGCTCCTCCGGCGTGGGGCTGAAGCACGGGAGTTTCTACCTCCATAAATCCCTGCTTATCGAGAAAATCTCTCATGGCTGTGATAATCTTGCTACGCAAAATAAAAATATTCTTACTCTCTTCGTTGGAAATAAGGTCGAGATACCTCTGCCGATGGCGCTTTTCGACATCAGCCAGCCCATGCCATTTCTCTGGCAGCGGGCGAAGGGATTTGCAGAGCATGGCGAAATCGGATACCTCCAGAGTGAGCTCTCCGGCTTTTGTCCGGAAAAGCCTCCCCTCTGCTCCAATAATGTCGCCAATATCAATCTCATGGAGAAATTCGTACCTCTCCCGGCCCAGAAGGTCGTAGCGGAAAGAAAGTTGTATCTTCCCCGAGCTATCAAGAATATCAAGAAAAGACATCTTACCCATAGACCGCTTGGACATAATGCGGCCAGCCAGCGATATATCCTGAGCATTCTCCCCTTGCTGCTCAAAAAGAGTTCTCGCTTCTCGAATAGTGTGGCTGGGACGATAAGAATGGGGATAAGGGTCTATGCCACGAGCCCGAATTCTGCTCAAGCTATCCACTCGCTGTTCAGTTATGCGTTCTAATCTTGAAGCCATCAGAAATCACACTACTCCCAAAATCTCCCTGGCTTCTTCTGCCAGGCGCTTGGGTACCATTACCTTCACCTCGCCCAACCCATCAACCATAATCCCGTAAACCAGACCAGCACTCTCATAGTTTAGGAGAACCGGTATGCCTTCGCTCTCCAGCCGCCCCTTAATTATTTGCGCCTCCATTTGCGTGGCAATGTACACTGTAACCAATTGTTCATCTGCCGACATAGTTCTTACTTTAGCCTATTTTATCAGAAACTCACAGAGTATTGATAAAGGGGTTAACATTATACAAGGTTTGCGCTAATGCCCAAAAGACCTCATTATAAATCTAAATTCTGGAGGAGGGAAGATAGTTTAAGGCGGTCCTCGTGCCAGTAGCCAGGAGGGGCTGGGTAGAACCCAGCCCCTCTTGGAGAAGTTTTTCCTGCCAGAAAAGTGGGGCTTTAATTCTCCACAGTAAAGCCACCAGTTAACGTGCCACTTTGCCCGTCAGGATTGGTAACGGTAACGTCACGAGCGCCGAGTTCTGCCAAGTTATGTATCCGTATCCCCACCTTCAGTTCAGAGCCATTGACAAATGTTACCTCTTGTACTATAACCCGTTCCCCGAAAGCAACAGTAGCTCCATTCTGGAAGTTTGCTCCGGAGATTGTCACCGTTAGTCGGCCCCTCCTACTGGCACTGTTTGGATCCACATTATAAACCTTGGGAGCATCTCCTGGCGGCGGAGGTTCAACAGGCTCAACAGCAATACCGAGCCCCTCAACAACCTATTTCATCTTGCAAACGACGCTGTATAAGTCAGAGCCGGCGATAAATACTTTTCATCACATTCCCTCTTTGTCCCTTATGTTAGTTAACGCCACTATCTTTTTTATACCTCTTTTTATTCCTTAGTTTGTGCTCAGTACCTATTGCCCTTTATTGATGGACGCTGGCTTGTCTGTCTCCAAAGACAGTAACGACGATAGGACCAGGTCCTGTGTGCGTGCCAATAACAGGACTGGCACGCGAGAGATAAATAGGCGCTTGAGGATACTTTGAGTGAAGCCGCTGGACCAACCTGTTGGCCTCGTCTAAGTCAGTGGCGTACTCCACAGCTAATCCTTCAACGTTGCCAAAGCTTGTGGCAAAGTTGTACAGGTGGTCTACTGCCTTAGCTCGGGAGCGTTCTCTGGCACAGGGGTACACCTCGCCATCCTTTATACCGATGACGGGGTTTACCTTAAGTAATGAACCAAGAAAGGCTTGTGCCCTTACCGATACGCCCGCCACGTTCCAGGTATTCAAGAGTATCGAAGGCAGCACGCATATCTACCCGGTAGATGGTGTGACGGGCGACGTCCAGCACTTCATCAAGGCTAGCCCCACTTTGCGCCGCTCTGGCAGCAGCAATTGCTATGAATCCCTGTGCCATAACCGCCCATTGCGAATCCAGGACCTCTACACGACATCGCTTCTCATCAACCCCACGGCTTGTAACGCCACCTGGTAGGTGGCACTGAGTTTGGAAGTTAAACTGATAACCACGATCTTGTTTGCTTTTTCGGCAAGTTTATCGTAGGCATCGGCAAAAGCTGCCGGCGGCGGCACGGAGGTGGCAGGCAAAACCTTGCTGGTCTTTAGCTTTTCATAGAACTGGTCAGGACTCAGGTCGAGACCATCGCGGTAGAGGTCAGTGCCAAAGCGGACAACAAGCGGAACCACGATAATCCCGAACTCCTCAGCTACCTGAGGAGGCAGGTCAGCAACACTATCAGTCACAATAGCTACATTAGGCACGGATATTATCCTCTCCTCCACCAAATAACCCTGATAATATCATTTTGCGGCCACACGGGACTGGAATAGTCCGGGCCGTCTGTAGATATGATATTACTTGCTCATAAACCGCGTGAAGAAATGACACCACATCGGGGCGGGCTACCAGGGCAAGAGGAGCCATTAGTCCAGCTACGATATTATCTCCAGTCAGTTAGTTCGGCCTTTGCCACCATACTTCCCAGTGCCACTAGATACAGCGCCCATATCATCGGCAGGCCCAGAATCCACCAGCTTACCATATTCTCCTGGCGGATATCCCCTATTATCATTCTGGATAATAAATACAGAAGACCAATCCCAGCCGCTGCTAGTATAGAGTGTGTCACCACACGCCATCCCTTTGGTGTTAGAAGCTTATTTCTTGTCATCGCTCCCTCCTTGCCCTTCTACTAATATTATACCCCATGCAGAACATCATAAAAAGTGGGGAAAGCCGGGTCATTTTGAAATTGACAGGTCACGGTTTAAGGGATAGGATTCAATAGATAGAGAAAACCAGGACAGAAGTGAGAATCCAATGCAGGCCGAGTTGATATACAACCCCTCTGGTGGACAGGTGGTCGTCAGGCACGAACTTGGCAACGTGGTTGCCTTTTTAGAGCGCTGGGGGTGGTCTGTCACCTTGCGAGAAACCAGCAAGCCGTCGGAGGCGACCGAACTAGCCCGCCATGCTGTAAATAGGGGTGCCAGGGTAGTCATTGCCGCCGGTGGTGATGGCACTGTCAACGAGGTAGCAAATGCACTGGTGGGCACCGATGCAGCGCTGGGAGTACTTCCTGTGGGAACGACCAACTCGTGGGCATTACAGATGGGCATCCCGGCACTAAACCCCATGCTTCCAAGCACGCAAGCGGTCAAGCTGATTGCTGCTCTGGAGGAAAGAATTGCACGCCCATTACCTGTTAATTACTACCGAAAGGTGCTGTTGGATGCCGCTCGAGTTCTCGTAGAGGGACGCACCGTTGCCGTCGATATGGGCGAGCTCTCCGGTCGCCACTTTTTAATGTGGGCAGGTATGGGATTTGATGCCGCTATCGCCCAAAGCATACCGCTGAAAGAAAAAAGGACATTAGGTTCTTGGGCGTACGTGCTCCCGACAATCGAGTCAGCTTATCGATACTCCGGCACTGATGTTTGTCTAAATCTGGACGGAAAGGTCATAAATGTAAGCACGCCGTTGATTGTCGTCAGCAATATTCAACTCTACGGGGGCATGATAGCGATTGGGGCTAAGGCCTGCGTGAACGACGCCAGGTTGGATGTGTGCATTTTCAAGGGAGGCGGTTTCCTTACCTTTGTGCAGCATGCCATGAAGGTGCTCTCGCATAGACATCTCCAGGACCCGAAGGTAGAGTACTACCAATGTCGTGAAATAGTTGTCGAGTCAGCGCGCTCATTGCCAGTTCATGTAGACGGTGAGCCTTTTACCAAGACCCCGGTCGCCATCCATACCGTGCCCTCATCGCTGAAGGTGATAGTGCCGAAGATTGTGCCGGCTAACTTATTTAGCCCGCTAACCTGCTCTTAACGTCGGTAAAAGTTTTAGAGCAGAGGAATTGGAGGGAACAGATATAAAAAGCGCCAGCAGTAAAAAGCCGGCGCTTCTGAATTTCTTGGTGGAGGCGGGGGAGGGTTGAACTCCCCGTCCAAAAGAAGGTTGCCAGAATATCCTACAGGCTTAGTCAGCTCCTTTTATCTCATCCGGCTTTCATCTGCTGACCGAATCCAGCCAGACCAGCCAATCTTTCTTAGCCAACCCCTATCGGCA
The DNA here is from genome assembly GCA_030611015.1 of Chloroflexota bacterium. Lineage (GTDB taxonomy): Bacteria > Chloroflexota > Dehalococcoidia > GIF9 > AB-539-J10 > RBG-13-51-36. Next base: position 10,580 of record JAUWQP010000017.1, read on the forward strand.
TCAGGATTGGAGCGCCTCGATTTTTCTGAAACCTAATCCCCTGCTTCGAGGAGAGCTCGGGTTAGATTGAACCGTTAAGCGTAAACAGGTTCCTCAGTTATTTTTTGCCACTTGTTTTATGAGGTTAGTGGCACCTCAGCCTGCAATTCTGTAGGCCTCCCCCTGTCGAACCCACGCGCCCCCATATTACAACCTGCTTGCCCATCACCTCCTTCTATGCTTCATCGCCCGTTCTATTTCCCTGTCTGCGTCCCGACGCGCGATAGCTTCCCTTTTATCGTAAACTTTCTTCCCTTTCGCTACCCCCAGCTCCAATTTAGCCACCCCGTGTTTAATATACAGCTTAAGGGGTACTAAAGTCAAACCCTTCTGCACTACCTTACCGGCAAGAATATCAATTTCTTTCCTGTGAAGAAGAAGCTTGCGAGGCCTGACTGGCTCATGAGTGTTATAGCTGGCAGCATCATAGGAAGCAATGTGGCTATTATAGAGCCATAGCTCACCATTTTCCGGTTTGGCATAGGCGTCACTTAGATTTACCTTGCCTTCCCTGATGGACTTAATCTCGGAACCCTTGAGGACAATTCCTGCCTCAACACTCTCCTGGATATGATAGTTGTGGTAAGCCTTGCGATTAACGGTTATTACGCTGGAACCTTTTGCCATACGTCAATTTTACCACCGGGACATAGGGTGAGCAATTTATACGGTGCACTTCCTGATAACGCGGCTTTGTTCCAGAGATTGACACGCACCTTTCAGGTGCTCGCAATGATAAAAGGCGAAGGGCTAGCAATGGCAGTTCGAGTTGCCAAACGACCGCAGTTATTCCTTTTTCTTCTCCAGTCCTTGTTCCCTGGCAAATGCCCTTGTGCGCTTACTTATCTCGTCAGCTTTAGTGAGCAGGTAGATCATGCTACCTAAGCCCACAAAGAAAAAGGCAAGGCCGATAGGTCCCGTCCAATATAGAACTAGCCACATATCCATTTCTCCTCCTTTAATTGAACACTTAGTTTTATTACTAGATTATATGTATGGGCTTACAGTGAAGTCAAGAGGGTGTGCTGTGCATCATCAAAAACCTATTCCGCAAAAGACGAGTTTACTATAAAGAGTGGCTGTTTTAAAATGTAGTGGAGGGAAGGGGATTTTATTATAGAATATTATGTAGAACGCCATTTATTGAGAAAGGAGCTATGCCATGAGCCGTGCCGATAGATTTTACCTATTCGTAACTGTTTTTCTGGTTATCGCTGCAATAGCTGGCGGTGTCACGCTGGCGGTGCAGCACAACAGAAACCAGCCTGTGGAAATCATCCTATCTCAAACAGAGCCTCCGGAGCTGAGCGGAGAGGTTTACATCAGCGGCGCTGTGTCTAACCCCGTCATCTACCCTCTGAGAGAAGGCGATACCATACAGGCTCTTCTTCTCGATGCTTGCGTTGAACCCGATGCCAACCTCAGCCATGTCAAGCTCTATATTCCACGGGAAGGCGAAGAACAGTCACCCCAGAAGATAGACATCAACCGGGCCGAACCCTGGCTCCTCCAGGCCCTGCCCGGGATAGGTGAAGTTAGAGCTCAGGCTATCATGGGTTACCGCAATGAACACGGTCTTTTCCGAAGAATAGAGGACTTACTTAAGGTCAGCGGCATTGGCCCAGCGACATTTGAAAATATAAAGGACCACATAACCGTGTCAGATTAGGAAGCCCTCTCCGAATCCACTGGCTTAACCACCCGCCAGCCAAAGAAATAAATTCTAATCCGACTATACCACTTCACCACATCAAGAGCATAACTATTCCAGCTGCCAGTAGGACTACCCCGGCAGCGATTAAGCCAATTCTAATCCTTTTTTCTTTCTGAGTTAGTTCGGACCATGGTTTTTGTCTTCTGGCGACAACAAAGCCAATAGCAAGGCCGCTGGCCATACCTAATAAATAACCAACTCCCCAATCACTCATTACTATGTTCTCCTTTCATGTCGCATTGGGACAGGATTTTCACATTAGTTTGCAGCCGTCGTAGTACCTCTCAACTATACTATTGTACCATCAACCAACGTCAATTACTGATTCAGTGAAGTTCTAGGATAACTGGAGGCTTTGTCTCCGAATCCGCCAGCTGGGCATTACCGCTTCCCATACTCATCGATGAAAGTCAACTCGGCTAATCTTCTCCTCATCCCTCGAGGAGTTTCCGCCGGGTGACCTATTGCGATAATGGAAAGGAGCCTTTCATCTTCGGGGATATTAAGCACCTTCTTAGCACTAGCCTCATCCTCGCTACCATAAATCCCAATCCAGCAGGCACCGAGACCCAGGGAATGAGCCTCAAGAAGCATATTCTGTGTTGCTGCTGCTCCATCTTCGACGGGGCACTCTGAGGCTTTTGGATTTATAGCCACTGCAATACCCAAAGCAGCTTGCGAGACAAACTTGCCCCAGGTAAGTATATCCGCCAGTCTTTTCCTTCCCTCCGGATCTCGTAGGGCTACAAACTTCCATGGCTGGCTATTATCCGCAGATGGCGCCCACCTGCCTGCTTCCAGAATCTTATTTATTTCCTGTTCAGAAATAGAGTCCGGCGTGTATTTTCTGATGCTCCTTCTAGTTTTAATCACTTCAAGAATATCCATCAACACTCCTTGTCCAGGCCCGTTTTCTATTCCATGTCCCAGAGTGAAAGGCCAGTTACTTCATCATATTTTCGCTCAAGCTTCGGCCCTTCCAGTTGACTCAAGTGAACTTCAGTGGCAAAAACAATTCCCTCCAGCAGATGCCCAGCCCTGGTGTTTCCCTTCTCATCGGAAAGTATTACATGCGCATGAACAAAGGACTCTCCATCCTTTAACGAGACATTACCCACACAACTTGCCAGTTCCTGAGGCGAATCAATCCTTATCTTCCGATATTCATGATTTCCCTGGTCATAATAGCCGAGCTCGGCACGCTTCAAGGCGCCGATTGCCGTAAAGTTTCCCGCCTTAATCCCTTTGCTCCTGGCAAATTCAGCTATGGACTGGACCATGTCCGTATCATGTTTGAGTCGCATAATCAACTCTTTACTGGCGTCATACTCAAAAAGACCCGCCGGACCATGACCAACTTTCATAACTTCGTGCCCTCCTTTCGTAAAAAATTCGCCTTCTATACCAATTTCGCAGGCGTTATGATTTCTATAGATTATAGCACTCACAGCATCTTCAATGTAATTCAATTTTATCACAAGATAAGATATTCACATCTACCACTGATGCAGGGCGAGATGGTAAACTAAGTCATCCATAGTTGCCAGAATTGGGGTCTCTTCCATGTGGCTTCTCTATGTTAGCTGTGCCTGGGTTGCCGGGGTATTCCTGGGTTCAAAGCTCGGTCCGCCTTTACTTGCTCTTGCCTTCGGACTTATCCCCTTCGCGCTCATACCCTTCCTCCCCAGCAGCAAGAAGACCTTAATAGTAGTCGGGTTATGCCTCTTTGCCCTCTTCGGCGGCGGACTTCACTTCTCGTCAAGCTTGCCTCCGACAGATGAGCATTCCCTGTGCTACTACAACGACACGGGGATTGTAGAGATTCAAGGCATGGTGGTAGAGGAACCCGAAATTCGGGATAGGTATTGTCTGCTGACATTTTCCGCCGACGAAATAATCGTGGACGGCGAAAGGAAAGAGATATTGGGAAAGGCTTCAGTTCGCGTACCTCGATATCCGACCTACCATTATGGGGATGTCCTGAAAATAACGGGAAAGCTGCAGACTCCTCCCCAACTTGAAGATTTCGACTATAAAACCTATCTGGAACGCCAGGGGATTTACTCAGTCATCTATTATCCCGGGGTAGAAGTTCTAGACCATAGCCAGGGCTTCAAACCTTTGCAGTGGATTTACTCCTTAAGGGAACGGCTCTCTGCTTCCTTAGCCAGAGCTTTGCCTGAGCCACAAGGTTCATTGGCTCAGGGTATTTTGCTGGGTTTGAGAGGCAACATACCTGATTCTCTTTACCAAGCCTTTTCCAGGACGGGGACAGCACACCTGCTAGCTATTTCCGGCTTACATATCAGCATCATTCTGGCCATGCTCCTCAGCTTTGGCATCCTGGTCTTTGGCAGGCGGCGTTCCATATATATCTGGCTGACTCTCGCGCTTATATGGCTTTATGCCCTGCTCGCCGGGATGCATCCGCCGATAATTCGGGCGGCAATCATGGGAAGCCTGTTTTTAATAGCTGAATATCTGGGGAGGCAGCGAAGTGCCATCATTGCCCTGGCTTTTACTGCCGCGGTGATGGTGGGAATCCAGCCCGGTCTCTTGTGGACCGTCTCCTTTCAACTCAGCTTTTTGGCGATGGCCGGGCTTGTTCTCCTCTATCCTTACTTCCAGGCGTGGGGGAGGAAGGGTGTTGCTTTCTTATTTGGAGCTAGAGAAAAGATTGCGGCCGCAGGCGGTATGATAACCGACGTCTTTGCCGTAACCCTGGCGGCTATCGTAGCAGTCTGGCCACTTATAGCTTATAACTTCGGCGTAGTCTCCCTGGTTGCCTTGCCGTCAACCTTCTTCTCGCTGCCTGCTTTGCCCTTTATCATAATCACGGCAGCGCTAGTTGCCTTCGCAGGACTTCTTGCTTCGCTTGCGGCTCAAATACTCGGCTGGCTGGCCTGGCTTTTCCTCAGCTATCTCGTTTTTCTAGTTCAAGGCTTTGATGCCCTGCCCTACTCTTCATTAGAGGTGACCACTGTTTCCACCTGGCATATCTGGGGGTACTATGTTATATTAGCTGGAGTTATAGCATCCCTCAACCACCGAAAACAGTTGGCTGATTTTTCCTCCAGGTTGACTTCAAGAATAAAGAAAATCGCTGAAGGCATTCCTAAACCTCGCCTCGGCTTTTCTACGAAATGGCTTGTCCTTCCCCTTTTGATAGTAGCTATCCTAGTGTGGTCTGTGGCTCTGACCACGCCTGATGACAAGCTTCATGTGAGTTTTCTTGATGTCGGACAGGGAGATGCCATCCTGATTCAGACACCCGATGGTCAGAATATACTCATTGATGGCGGTCCTGACTCCCAGCAAATCAATTTGGAACTGAGCAAGAAGCTTCCCTTCTGGGATAGGACGATAGACCTCGTGATTTGTACTCAACCTCAAGCCGACCATGTCACAGGCCTCGTAGAAGTCCTCCACAGGTACAAAGTGAAGCAGGTGCTTGAGCCTGGAGTATCTTACAATTCTTCCATTTACCGAGAATGGCTCAGGGTCATTGAAGATAAAGGAATCAAATATAACTTAGCTCGAGCCGGACAGGATATTGATTTGGGCACTGGACTCAAGATGGAAATAGTCAACCCTCCCCAAAAGTTTTTCCAAGGGACTAGTTGCGACATAGATAACAATGGGGTGGTGCTAAAGTTGACCTGGAACAAAGTTAGTTTCCTATTTACTGCCGACATACGGGAAGAGGCTGAATTGGAGCTTATCATGCAGCGAGCTAATTTGAGGAGCGCCGTGCTGAAAGTCTCACACCACGGCAGCATGACCTCTACCATCCCCCAGTTTCTGGCTGCGGTTGACCCTGAAGTGGCTGTAATTTCGGTGGGAGCGGATAACACCTTTGGTCATCCCAGCCCTGAGATTTTGGAGAGACTGATTGACAGGCTGGGTGAGGACAATGTTTATCGCACAGATGAGGATGGCACCATCGAGTTCATTACCGATGGGGAGAGGTTATGGGTGAAAGCAGACAGCTAGGAAATTTATTCAGTAGCCAGGCGCTTACAATGGGAGTCTTCCTGCCGTAGCAGGACACCATGCAGGGTTGCTCCTGGCCCTCCCCCCACCGAGGTGCGCCCTTCTGCTTTACCCCAGGAAGCGACAACCAAATCGCCAGGATAGCCCATCACAGGCACTGGGACGAAGCCTGCCTTAGATCAGGATCTTGCCGTCTTTGAGGAAGAGAGTCCCGTCTACACGCACTTCTCCGCCCTCACGGAGGTCGCACACCATATCCCAATGGATGGCAGATTTGTTCTTGCTCCCTGTCTCGGGATAGCCCTTCCCAAGGGCCAAGTGAATAGTCCCGCCAATCTTCTCATCGAAGAGTGTGTTCTTGGTGAATCGCTGTATCCCGGGATTGATCCCCAAGGCGAACTCTCCTACATAGCGTGCCCCCTCGTCCGTCTCCAGCATCTTCAACAGAAACTGCTCATTCTTACCCGCCGTGGCCTTGATGACTCTCCCGTCCTTGAATTGGAGTCGGACATCTTCTACCTCACGGCCGAAGTCGCAGGCAGGATAAGTATATCTGATATACCCGTTCACACTGTCCTCGATGGGCCCGGTGAAGATCTCCCCATCAGGAAAGTTCTCATGCCCATCGCAGTTCTCCCACTTCCGACCTGTGACCTCGAGCTTGAGATCGGTATCCGGGCCAACGACATGGATCTGCCTGGCCTTGTTCAACCAACCAACGAGGCGCTGCTGCTCTTTAGAGATTTTCCTCCAAGCCTTGATTGGATCAGGCTCATGGACCAGGCAACCGTTATAGACGAAATTTTCGAACTCGCGGAGCGACATCTCCGCATCCTGAGCGAAGGCTTGGGTGGGGTAGATAGTCACGGTCCAGCGCAACTCTTTCTTAGCGGCCCGCTCGAGCAATCGGTCGGAGAGGGGACGCATCGCCACTGCCCGGCGAGATTGCTTGGCAGGGTCAGCATTGCTGAACTGCTTGGTATTCACATCCGTCCAGATCGAGATGTTTGTATCGATTTGTTCAATGACATCCCTCATAAACGGCGGAACGTAATCAAGTTGGCCATCGCTGGCATAGACGTACAGGAGCTCCTCTGCCCCTTCCAGTCCAACCTGCAGAAAGGGATGAGCACCGCGCTCCAGAACCTTTTGATAGACAGCCAAAATCAACGGCGCACCTTCAGGAGCACCATTGATCCGCACCAGCTGGTTCGGTCGCACTTCTACGGAATAATCAACCAGAACCTTAGCTACAGTTTCGATTCTTGGATCTGTCATTTCACCTCCTTTGACGCGCTCATATTACAATGTTTCGGCAGTCTAGCAGGCGCAGCCCAGAGGAGTCAACTAACCTAAGTCCTAGCGATACTCAATGAACATTCCACAGATGAGCATGGTGTCATCGAGTTCGTTACTGATGGTGATAGGCTGTGGCTAAGATTTATCAGGAATGAAGGGTTGTAACCTCCCCTGACCACGTCCGCCACTCACTCCAGGTGAGCCGTATTGCGACGGTAGAAGTAGGCAGGGATCCAACCACAAACGGCACTTAGCTTTCTTCTGAATTCCGTCGGCAGCCCAAGATATGAGATAAATACCCATAGATAATAGAGTCGCCGCAGCAGCGCGGCAGCAAAGCCATCGAAGACACGATTCCCTAACTGAGCCAGCACCAGATTCCTGCCCATATATATAACCTGCCCCTTAAACTTGTAACGGAAGGGGCGCTGGTCCTTACCTCGCATGGCGCGGACGATATTCCTGGCACAGACCGGGCCCTGTCGCTGAGCTACTTGCTGGGTTGGGGGATAGGGTACCGAGCCATTCTCCTGTAATGAATAAGCGCAATCCCCGAGTACGTAGATTCCGGGTGACTCCGGGACTTCCAGATACTGATTCACCATGATGCGCCCACCCTTTGCCTTATTGAAAGGCAGCGATTCAACAACATCCGCCGGCTTCACCCCCGCTACCCAAATAACAGTGCGAGTCGGTATAGTTTGCCCATCAGCAGTCTGGATACCACCTGACCAGACCTTGGTAATATGAGTTTTTAATAAAATCTCAATTCCTCGAGAGCGCAGCCGGCTGATAGCCAGTTCCGACATTTTAGACTTCATGCCAGATAAGAGAGCATCTTGTGCCTCGACCAAGAGCACCCGAGTCTGGGACATCAGGGAAGGATAATCCCGTACCAGTGCCTTGCGCACGAAGTCCTGAATAGCCGCCACCAGTTCTATCCCGGTGGGCCCGCCTCCCACTACCACAAAAGTGAGCAGCTCACGCTGACGTTGTTCATTTCGTTCCAGCAATGCCGCCTCATAGTTGCCCAGAATGCGATTGTGGATATTGACAGCATCCCTCAGAGATTTGAAGCTCAGCGAATTTTCCTCAACATCAGCCATCCCAAAGAAATTGGTAGTGCTGCCCAGAGCTACCACCAGATAGTCCCACTTCAGCTTTCCAGTATCGGTGCTGACTACCTTCTTCTCCACATCTATGCCCTGTACCCGGCTCTGCCTGAACTTAACCGGTCCCTCGGCGCCCCTTCGTCTCAGCAGGGCATGCAGGGGAAAAGAGATATGACTGGGCTCAACGCTGCCGCTAACCACATGCCATATAAAGGGCAGCGGGTGATGATAATCCCGCTGGTCCACCAGTGTTACATCCAGCCCGGGAGCACCAGCGGAAGCCCTTTTCAACTCCAGTGCAGCGCCAATCCCCGCCGCGCCTGCGCCCAGGATAAGCACTCTCTTCTTGTCTCCACCCCTGGCCATCTCACACTAAAGGAATTTCCGCTCGTTTTAATAAGGTTAACGTTAGTTTATCCAAATGTCAATGATAATATCAGGAGGTTGTTTACTGGTTACCGCATGTCATTGCGAGGGAACCCGCCGAAGCAACCGCGGCGCAGCTTTGCGGCTTGCTTGAATCGCTCAATTGGAGCATTCTTTTAAGCGGGAACCATAGCCAATTGATGAGGACACATACTGCTAAAAAGAGGAAGGGGCTGAGTTTTATCCCAGCCCCTTTGCGTTTGATGATTCAAACAAGTTCACTCATCATTAAGGCATAGGATAGAAGCGTACCTGGATTAGCTTGGAGCCATTGTTTTGAAGCTGCCAGAAGTAGGCACAGTCACCGTACTCTGCTGCATCCAGCGAAGCGAAGTAATCAAAAATCCACATTCCCAGGTCGTTTGCGTTTCCGGGATCGGGTAGGCCAGTTATTCCGATGCTTGCTTCTTCAGTATTAATGAAGAACAGGTCGGTAGCGTTACTCCATTTCCTACTAACAGTGACTGTACCGAGATTCAGATAATAGTATAGCGCTCCACCGATGTCGTAAATTTGTGCCCATCCATCAATTGTTGGCGCATTTGCGACCGGCTTTGCTTTTACTGCAACAACCACCCAATACTTGCCACGGGCAAGGTCTAACTCACATGGGTCACCATCGAAAGCGGTGCCGTCGATAACAGCGAAATCATCGGCACCACTCTGAGTCATGTAGATTGCAAAACCAGGTAACGAGGTTACGTTATCCTCTACTTTATTGCCATGGTTGACGACTTTATTGGGCGTCTTGAGTTCAATGTTCCATCCAGATGTATCCATGGGAACGAACATTGTATGCCTCTGTGGATTTGTAACCTCTTTATCGTTCCAGCCATCTCTCTTGCCGATGAGGTTCAGGTTGAAGTGCGGTCCATTCAGATCAAATTCGGTTCGCGGACTCTTAGCAAAGACAACTGAAGGTAGCATAGTGGCTACTAAGACTACCACTAAAAGAATACCAAATATTTTCTTCATATTTTATTTTCTCCTTTCGTATTTTTCTTGTTTTAGAGATTTCTCTTATACACTGCCGTGGTTAAAAGATTCGGCAGTTTTTCGGCCCCGTCGACCTCCTCGGGTGTCTTTCTTTGTTTTTATGTCTATCGAATGTGTATAACGCTGATTAGACTACCCCAACTGTTCTCTTTATAGTATTAGTCTCTAAAAATCTGGGAATCCCTCGACTTTTTCCCGCAGCTCCAAAAGTCGACATAAATCGTTAGGGAATTGACAAGATAGTACACAATCCTACATATACATTATCATGCCCAAAGAGACATTGTCAAGATACTCACAATTAATCTAACTTAACAATTCCCCCCAATTCTTACATATCTTACATACGTTCAGACTATACTTCTTCGCCCGTGGCAATAGTACAATGCTGTAGATTCGGGTGAGCCCCTGTTTTCCCATGTGAACGGCATTATAGGCATCAATGAAGTCAATACCCTGGTCAACATAGAGTTGCCTGAATCACTTAATTAGGATATTCTTCTAAACAGGAATCACAGCTCGGTTGATTAAGGCATAGAGAGCAAGATATCAAAGGTTAACCATGGTTGATTTAGATAATGCTTCAGTTTACCGGCAATTTGACAAGTCAGGAATGCTCGATCACCTTAAATCAGCTAAATCCTGGGAAACCAGTGCATAAAATGCATAAAACGAGGAGGAATATGGGAATAGAAACGGAAATTCGGTATCTGGATGATATGAAGATGGTCCTCTACGACAAGACATGGGCAAAAACCGCCCCCAACTTCGAGGTTTATTATATGGAGCGAGGGCTCGAGGAAGAAAATGACTTAAGATATGATATTACGACAATTCCGCCCAAGATGCTGGGCCAGGAATTTGTAAAAACAAAAGGACATTACCACATTGGGGGATATCAAGAACTATATATTGTCTTAGAAGGAGAAGGAATTTTCTTGATGCAAAAGAAAGGAGAAGGGAAAACCCAGGATGTTTGCTATGTAAAAGCAACGGAGGGAGATCGTGTTTTAGTTCCTTCTTCTTATGGACATGTAACAATCAATCCCGCTGCAAAAATATTGAAAATGGGAAATTGGATATCAAAAGAATGCAAATCTGACTATGCAAGTATTGAAGCAAAAGGAGGATTTTCGTACTACTACACGCAAGCCGGGTGGATCAAAAATAAAAATTATGAAGAAGTTCCTGAACTTCGTTTTGAAATGCCCCTGGAATCAATGCCGAGAAATTTAGATTTTTTGAAAGGGCCTAAAACTAAATAAAAGGGGTCTTATCCCAGATTGTCGGCTTGGTAGCGAGGGCTTCGCTGCCAAGCTGCTGCAGCGATTCTTTTATCTATAGGCAATGCTAAACAGGGTTGACCCAACATCTATAGATGCGATAAACTTTGTGAAACAATGCCTCGCACAGTCCGCTATTTCGAGTGACTAGAGTTGAGCGAAAGGGCATAGTTTGTCGGGAAGATGTGTGGCCAAATCAACAGGTACGGTAGTGGGGTGACTGGGTGAAAGCTTTAGTCCTGGCTGCCGGCAAGGGCACGCGACTTAAGCCGCTAACTAATACTGTCCCGAAACACCTCCTACCAGTGGGCAATAAGCCGATTTTATTTCATGTACTAAACTATATAAAAGAAGCTGGCATCAAGGATATCGGCGTCGTTGTATCTCCGGAGTCTGGTCCTTACATAGAGGAAGCCATAGGTACTGGCTCGGAGTGGGGAGGGCAGATTACATTCATCGCTCAAGCTGAACCCCTGGGGCTGGCGCACGCTGTCAAGGTAGCTCAAGGCTTCCTTGGCGATTCACCCTTTCTCATGCTCCTGGGCGATAACCTCGTCCAGGAAGGCGTCAAAGATTTCCTGGGCGAGTTCCACACCTCCAACTCCGATGCTAGCATTCTCCTCAGGGAAGTATCCGACCCCAGGGCTTTTGGTGTAGCCGAACTCGACTCTTCGGGAAAAGTGATACACATGGCCGAAAAGCCCAAAAACCCGAAGAGCAACCTGGCCATAATTGGAGTTTACCTCTTCACCGCTGAAATTCATAAAGCTATAGCTCAGACAAAGCCTTCTTGGCGGGGGGAGTTGGAGATAACCGACGCCATTCAGAAGCTTCTGGAGATGGGAAAGGAGATTAGAAGCCACCTTCTCCGGGGGTGGTGGCTTGACATCGGCAGCAATGATGGACTTATTGAGGCTAATCGTGTCGTTCTTGATGCCTTCCTGAAGCGGGACATTAAGGGGGAAGCGGATGAGCAAAGCCGCATCGTGGGCAGAGTCGAAATCGGGGAGGCAACAAAAATAGAAAACAGCCTCGTTCAAGGCCCGGTATTTATCGCAGCAAATTGTCGGATAAAAAATTCCCTCGTTAAACCTTTCACCAACATCAGAGCTGGAACAGTGATCTGTGACTCATGTCTGGAGCGTTCAGTAATACTGGAGAATTGCCAAATCTTGAAAATCAAGCACCTGGCTAATAGTGTCATTGGCAAAAATGCGATATTAGCTGGACAGGGGAAAGGCCCTGGGAAGATAAGGTTGTTCATAGGTGATGATTGTAAAGTAGAATTGGAGTAAAAAATCATGCGCAGGTTGTTAATTGTATCAAATAGGTTGCCTACTACCGTTCAGGAGAGGAAAGGCGAGTTGCACCTTGAGCCCAGCGTCGGTGGCCTGGCTACAGGCCTGAGCTCTTGGTACAAATCCCGCGACAGTATCTGGATAGGATGGCCGGGGATAACCGGCAAAAAAATAAAAAGGGAAAAAGACATCCTGGCAAAATTGCTATCTGAAAACTGCCATCCAGTTTCTATCACACAGCATGATGTCGAAGCCTACTACCACGGTATCTGCAACAGAACCATCTGGCCTCTCTTTCACCATTTCCCCCTCTACACGGAATATAGCGAAGGTTTCTGGCAGGCGTATGAACGGGTCAACACAGCTTTCGCCAACGTAGTTGCTGGAATCGCCAAACCTAATGATATCATCTGGATACACGATTATCACTTAATGCTTCTGCCCAAGCTCTTACGAGAAAGGTTGCCAAAGGCAACAATGGGCTTCTTCCTTCACATTCCCTTTCCGTCTTTTGAAATATTTCGATTGCTCCCATGGCGCAACCAAATCCTGGAGGGACTTTTAGGCGCAGATCTCGTAGGTTTTCACACCTACGACTACGCCGGTCACTTCCTGGACAGCGTGCATCGTATATTGGGTTATGAAGTGGCCATGGGGCAGGTCACTGCGGCCGATCGGGTAGTAAGGGCGGACGCATTTCCCATGGGAATAAACTATGACCTATTTTCCAACGCCGTCCAGGACTCAAAGACACATGCGGAGAGAAAAAGGTTTCACAAAAAACTAGAAGATTGCCGGGTAATTCTTTCGGTGGACCGCCTGGATTACACCAAAGGCATCCCCCAGCGATTGGAGGCTTTCAGTGCGTTTCTGGACAGAAACTCCAAATTCTTAAGGAAAGTAATCCTTGTTTTGCTGGTAGTACCTTCACGTACAAGAGTAGGACACTATATACAGTTAAAGAAACAGCTAGATGGACTTGTGGGCGAAATCAACGGAAAATATGGGACTATAGGCTGGATGCCAGTCTGGTACCTATACCGCTCTTTACCCTTCCACTCCCTCGCCGCCCTTTACAGCCTGGCTGATGTTGCCCTTGTTACCCCTCTCAGAGACGGGATGAATCTTGTAGCCAAAGAATACACGGCAACCAAGATGGACGGGAAAGGGGTTTTAATACTTAGTGAGACTGCCGGAGCTGCTCAAGAGCTGGGGGAGGCGATTATAATAAATGCCAATAACCAGGAAGAGATTGTCCAAGCATTGGAAAAAGCCCTGGAAATGCCAGAACAAGAGCAAATAGAGCGCAACCGCATAATGCAGAAACGCCTGCGTCGTTACGACGTGGTGCAATGGGCAAATGAATTTATGGATAAACTGCTTTCCACCAAGAAACTTCAACAGGAGATGGAAGAAAAAACACTGAGCTATGAGATGCAGAGGAAATTAGCCAGTGATTTCCAAGAGAGCAACAAGGCATTACTCCTATTAGATTAAGATGGCACACTTGTCCCTTTTGCACCCAAACCGGCGGAAGCAATGCCTGGAGCCAATCTCCTGAGATTGCTTGAAAAGTTTACCAAGAATCCTCGAACCGAAGTAGTGCTCATAAGTGGACGCGATAAAGATACCTTAGAGGGGTGGTTCGGCAGTCTCGATGTGGGATTGGTGGCTGAACATGGCGTGTGGATTAAAGAAAAGGGTGGAGGATGGGAGACGATAGAGACCCTGACAAATGAGTGGAAGGAAGAGATGCATCCCATACTTGAGTCATGGGTGGATAGAACCCCGGGCTCCTTCATTGAAGAAAAAGAGTTCTCCCTTGTCTGGCATTACAGAAAAGCTAACCCCTGGCTCGGTGAGCTTCGAGCCCGGGAGCTGATAAACAATGTCTCAAATACAATTGCCAATTTAAACCTTCAGGTGTTGGAAGGAAGCAAAGTAGTGGAGGTGAAAAACACCGGCATAAACAAGGGGCGCACAGCGTTGAGATGGATTTCGAGAGAGGAATGGGACTTCATATTGGCAATGGGCGATGATTGGACCGATGAGGATACTTTCAAGGTCATGCCTTCTACAGCGTGGTCTATAAAGGTGGGGTTTGGCGCTTCGGCAGCTAGATTCAGCCTCAGTTCCCCAAGCGAAGCGACCTCTCTGTTAAGAAAAATGGTACGAGCGCGGTGAAAGCTAGGAAAAAAATTGGACTCTTTTCCGCTTGCTTAAGTTAAACCAGGGAGAAAAGCTGATTATGCTTTCAGCACTGACTTCCTTGTTGACAGCCCCACTTACCACCATGTTTATGGCCATGAGATAATCGGCAATCCTATCAGGAAGGAGAAAATGCTGCTTTACATACTCTCTGCCCCTTTTGCCCGTCGCCTCAGCAGCCTTGGGTCTCCCCAATAAATAGATTATCCTTTTTGCCGTCTTGCGTGGTGTCTGGTAAAAGTATCCGGTATCGCCGTCCCGAATCTGAAGGGGTATGGCTCCCACGTCAGCGCCTATCACCGGTTTGCCCTTCCACAATGCCTCAGTAATCACCAACCCGAAGCCTTCTCTGGTAGATGGCTGCATTATCACTCTGGCGGCCCGCTGGAAGGCATTCACCTCCCTATGGTTCTCCAGACGGTCGTCCAGCGACAGATTTAGCACGTGGATGTCTTCATCGTCCTTGGTGTCTTCATAAACTCGGGACAGAATTCTCTCTCCTTCCGGGTCATCGGCGGCTAAGCCACCTGCCAATATAAGCTGGCATTTCCTTTCCTTCCTAACCCGGCGGTAGGTGGCAATAGTCCTATCTATTCCCTTCCAGGGGTCGAATCTCCCAATTTGAGCAATGATCGGGACCTCAGGGTCTATATTGTATTTGGTGAGAACCTTGTCTATCTCGTCCTGGCTCAATTCCCTATTTTTCTCAGAAAGAGGGTCGATGAAGGGAGGGATTATGAACTTGGGCAACGGCCACCATGGGATAATATACTGAGCCGCCGAAAATATGACGGCATCATAGTGCTCAGCCCACTTAGTTAGGAAATTCCACAAATCAGGGTTGCCCTCTATTGTCTCTCTATCAATATCTATGTGGCATCTCCAGAGCCAGGTTTCCCCCGGTCTTTCGAGATAGTGACCCAAGCCCAGTGGCTGTGGGTCATGCACATCTATCACGTCGGGTTCGTAGTCAATAAGATTCTGGTTGGCACACTCCTCGAGAGTGCATATGTAAGTCTGTCGACGCTCTGGCCCGAAGGAGCCTGCCTTGCCCTGTAGTAGGTTATGTAGCTCCTTCGTAGCCTCGAAATACTCCCTGGTACCACGAATAACCTTCCACTCAGCTTCTATGCCCAGCATATTCAGGAATGGGACAGCGCTGTAAAGCATCTCAGCGACACCACCACCTTGGGCGGTAGCATTCAGGGTTAGTATTTTTAAGCCTTTCACTCGCCGAGCTATCTTCTGTAGTCTCTCCACTCTCTCTTCTCCCAC
>JAUWQP010000036.1 GCA_030611015.1 Chloroflexota bacterium
CTGACCTGGTGGGTGATGGGCGGGGCGCTCCTCGCAAAGACAGGGGAAGTTTCGACTATTGGCTATCGACTGTAGTGCAGTCTTTTAAGGCTGCCTGGGTGGTTGATGGGCTTGGCACCAATTGTTATCTACCATGGCAGGGCTGAAGCCATGCGCTAAATTTTTATTATTTTGCTGATAGTGACACCATGTAAGCTTCACCCATCTATCTTAACTAGAACAATGGCGCATTGTGCTTTGAGAGCTAGGGCTGATTTCGTATCTAGCGTAGCATGCGGTGATGGGGGGTGCTGAGCAGTTCGTTAGCAAAAATGATTATGCTTGGTGTAATGACTGACATTAAGAGTTGATTGCTTTGGCGATGGGTATCGCATAATTGAGCATGGCCGTGTGACCCGCTTCAGAAGTGGAGCTAAGGCAGAAGAAGATGATGGAAAACGGTAGCTATTGGGTATGTTGGACAGAGATGGTTGTCAATAAATTGGAACATATACACTTATTTACTAGAGCATCATGACTTGCTCTTGCGTCGGATGTTGGCTTGAATGGAGTCGACTTCGCTTCGAGTCATAAGTCCATCCCGAACAGCCATGTTCAACAGGTCTCCCGTGCCAAGAAGAGAAATAGAGGGACACATTACCTTACAGACATCCCTTGCCAGGCCATCGTCTGTTGCTACATTAAAATCTCGGTGGCAAGCAATCGCAATCGAGGCCGATTCCCCTCGCCCCAAATTCTTTTTAAGCTGCAACTCAGCATATGTCCATATTTCCTCTTCAGAAGAGTCATCGATAGAGACCAATACAAGAGTCCCGTCAACCTCTAGAGCTTCGAGAAGTGCTGCTAATTCTTGTCCATGGGTTCGCCACTTCCTGGCTTCGTCGATAACTTGTTCAGTAATGCAGAAGGTGCGTTTTGGCCAAACTTCTAGTACTTGACGCAAAGCCCCCACAGGATACAGCCGCGAGATTACATCGTTATCGAGGATAACCGGTTTCTCGAAAGGTGACATCTAGTCATTGCCTTCCTGACTTTCCTGGTCGAACTCCTCACTAAGCTCGTAGTAGTTTCTTCGGAGAAGTTCAGCTAGCCTTTCAAAGGATATAAGTTTCGTCCTGTATGCTTCGTAAGCAAGATATTTGTAGTGGCGTGGAAGCATATCAGGCGAGCTCTCTTCAACATGATAGCCAAGTAGGCGAGCGGTTGGTGATGATGGCACTTGCTGGCTTAAAAGAGCTTTCCATCTGGAAAGAGATAATTTCCGCAGTGATACCAATCTCCACCCTGTTGCTTCGAAACTGACGCCAAAATATAGAGCCAAGCGAATAAGCGCTTCAGCGGTTAGCACAGACCTTTGTGGAGTTACTAGTTGGCCTAACACCTCATTAACGGTATGTCTTGGCATTAGGAAAGCGGCGGCAAATGCATCGGCGAAACGCTCGCGGGGATTTTTGGTTTCGAAGGCGGGCTGAATATCAACATGAGCTAGCTGATCTCGATGAGCAATGCAGTGGCCGTACTCGTGCGCTACAGTAAATGTCCGCCTGCGCTGGGGCTGAAGCGAATTGATTAAGAAACAAGCCCCCAACTCTTCATCGCAGGCGAAAGCGCCGGAGAACGTCTCTGGACCCTCTGGCAAATGAAATATCTTGACTCCCC
Source organism: Chloroflexota bacterium (assembly GCA_030611015.1). Classification (GTDB taxonomy): domain Bacteria; phylum Chloroflexota; class Dehalococcoidia; order GIF9; family AB-539-J10; genus RBG-13-51-36. Next base: position 1,660 of record JAUWQP010000036.1, read on the forward strand.
TTTTCGTCTCCAGCAATTCGCAAATATCCTTAATAGGTTGACCATTGAGCCCTAAGGAACTTCGCTCAATTTCTGCTAATTCCTGAGCGCGGTCAAGAGTTGTTCGTCCCAAGGCTGAATAGTCAGGCGGGCTGGGCATTTCGGGTGCTTTCATAAGCTTCATTAAACTTCTATAGCTTCGGCACAACTCATGGAAGTTGATAATGGTTTCCTTAGGGACAGAATTTGCGCTCGCAGCACGTAAAAGAAATGTAAAGGAGGGACTGGATTCGGTCTCTTCGAGAAAGAAAGTTATAGGGCGCTGATATAACTTTGCGAATTTATATAATTCTACTCCTGAAACACGCCGTTTACCGTTTTCAATCTCTGAGAGGGTAGATACTGCGAGGCCCATACTGTCGCTGGCTTGCTTTAAGGTGAAGTCCATAGCCTTTCTGGCATGCCTTAATGCATACCCAACTGTAATAGGGGAGGGGGATGGCATAGTAGCAAACATATGTATCTCCTTTCAGTTAATTTCGGAAATGGTGAAATTTACTGTGTTTACAATAACTTTAGCACACAAATTTTCGGAAGTCAATAGATGATTGTACTGGTGCAGCATAGTCTGAGACGTAGGCCTGGCATTTGCATCTGGCGTGGCATGGGGTGATGGTGAATGTTAAACAGTTCGTTAGCAAAAGGTTCGGTGGAGAGCGGTGATAGCGCAAGATCCCTGGAGGGTAGTGCTACACAATCTTGTATTCATAGAGGGAACGGTTTTTAGCTTTGTTCTTGCACAAATCCTGTGAATTCCTCCCTGAATTCACACACATTAAGCCTTTCTTTTACCATGCCACTTCATAAACCTCTCTATGATCCCGCCCGGTATCGCCTTAGGACAATCAACCGGCAGGCCCAGCGTCTCTTGTATACGTTTGACTAGATCCGTTTGGCCAAATGGGTATATCTGGGCCACAAATATCATGGCATAGCCGCCTGCCCGCCAGATCCTGTAGTTGTACGACTTAGGTGATCCCCTCATTATGAAAAGAGGCTTAATGCCCAAGAAACCACACATCCGTAACTTTATGTCCAACTCGTCCTCGTCAATATATCTGAGTTTGTTTTTTACCTCCGCGCCGTAGACTTTGTTGTCTATCTCCAGGATGAAGTCAAGGTCATGATCGGTCACCGTCCATTTCTTGCCTCCATACTTATTTATGTTTTGGCCGTAGGGGAAAAAACCTCTCCCTGTCAACGCATTGAAGAATAAGACTTCTGCCTGCCTTCCGCAAGCGCTTGCTATGATTGGGTCCGAATATTTACGAACTACCTTTATTTTCTCATTTATCGCCCGCTTGGGATACCTGTACCCTTTATTGAAAACGAATTTTATTTTGGTGGGGCCCAGCAAGGGTAGCTCCTCAGATTTAAGGAAGCCATCACCTATAAGCTCATTGGTAGCTTTGGCAGTGATCCAGTGAAAAAATTGCTTCTCAAAGAAGACTTCAATCTGCTGCATGTAAAATACGTCCTCGTTGTTTTCTCCAAAGAAGTCCGTTAGCACCTCTTTTGCCTGGTCAACCACTTTGTCCCGAGGGTAGCCTTCAGGCCATTCTTCCTCGAAGACATCTTCGGAACCCCAAAAAGCGTCGTCTATCATAGGCTGGCTTCTGTGGTCAATCACTCCTCCAGGGTTTGGTAGATGGTGGTGAATTGGTCGAGGGCGGATTCGAGGTTTTCGGCGATTTCACGGGCGAGGATGTCTGGGGCAGGTAGGCTTGCAGAGTCCTCAAGGCTTTCGTCCTTTAGCCAGAATATGTCAAGGTTCACTTTGTCACGCTGCATCAATTCTTCATAAGTGAAGGCTTTGAAGCGCTCGGTTTCTTTTCGGTCGTGGCGGTTCTGCGGGTTGTAGCAGCGTATGAAGTCCTGGAGACCTTCATATTTGAGGGGATTGGTTTTGAGGGTGAAGTGCATGTTGGTGCGGAAGTCGTATATCCATAGGGTCTTTGTCCAGGGGGTTTCGCTGGCAGGTTTGCGGTCAAAGAAGAGAATATTTGCCTTGACGCCCTGGGCATAGAATACACCAGTGGGAAATCTCAGAAGTGTGTGCACATCACACTCGTAAAGCAGCTTTCTCCTGACTATCTCGCCGGCACCACCTTCAAATAGAACGTTGTCAGGCACAACAATGGCAACTCTGCCGTTGATCTTGAGCAGGGTCTTCACATGCTGGAGGAAGTTGAGCTGTTTGTTGGATGTAGTAGCCGAGAAGTCCTGCCGCTCGTAAACCTGCGTCTCTCTATCGGCCTTTCCTTCGCCATTGAATATAGTGTAGCTGCTTTTTTTACCGAAGGGAGGATTGGTGAGCACCATATCAAAGCGTTCACCGGGGTCAGCTATAAGGCTATCACCGGACTCAACCGGGGTCTCGATTCCGTGCAAGTAGAGGTTCATTATACAGAGCCTGACAACGGCATCCACGATATCTTTACCCTTGAAAGCGCCTGACTTAAGGAATCTCTTTTGTTCTACATCTAGCTTGCAATGCTTGGAAATGAAGTCGTAGGCAGCAAGCAGGAAACCACCGGTGCCACAGGCGGGGTCGCAGATAGTTGTATCCGGTTGGGGGCGCATAACCTCGACGATCGCTTTGAGGAGCGGTCTGGGGGTAAAGTACTGGCCGGCGCCGCTTTTAATGTCTTCTGCGTTTTTCTCCAGAAGACCTTCGTAGATATCGCCCTTCACGTCTATGTCCAAGCCAACCCAAGTTTCAGTATTGATGAGCTCGATAAGGCGTTTGAGTTTGGCGGGGTCTTGGATTCTGCTTTGCGATTTGCGGAAAATAATGCCGAGCGTGTTCGACTCTTTGCTCAAGGTTTCGAGAATTAGACGGTAGTGGACTTCAAGTTCAGCGCCATCTTTATTTAAGAGGCTGGGCCAGTCATAGCCTTTGGGGATGGTGGGGGGCTTGTTAAATGGCGGCCTGGTCTGTTCATCAGCCATCTTAAGAAAGATAAGATAAGTAAGCTGCTCGACGTAGTCACCATAGCTGACGCCGTCATCGCGGAGGACATTGCAGTAGTTCCAGACTTTTTGGACGATTGCGGATGACTGATTTGCCATTTTACACCAACCTCATTTGTTTTGTAGTTCCCCTGGTTCTGTTTTTCTTTCGTGAATGGTCTTCAGAAAGGCGCTTTGCCTTCTCTGCCTTTATACGCTCAAGCAGTTTTTCGGCGGGTTCGTCGTTGGGGTCCTGGGGGACGAGTCTGCCTTCAAAGGCTCTTTTCAGGATGCTCTGGCGTAGTCTTTCTGCCTGCTTGAGGCTATGGTCGACGGTTTTTTCTATTTCGTCGGCTACTGAGAAACGGCGCTCGATCTCGGCGACTACCTGTTGTTGTTCAGGCAAGGAACAAATTGGGAAACGAAGCAACCTAACTTGTTGGTAGTTTAAGCCCTGTCGGGTAACACCACCTTGAGTACCCCAAATTTGGCTTTGTCCTGACGTAGAATTCAAATACGAGCTCATGTAGGTTGGCAAAGTGCCATATTCTATTCGTATGATGCAGACGTGCTGGTTTACATTTGCCGTGTCAATATGGTTGGGAACGAAGGTGCTCCTACCGATAGAAGCTCCTGTGATGTTTAACAAAACGTCTCCGGAGTGAACTGCCGTTCTCTGCATTTTTACATTCATCTCTGGGGTAATGTAAACGATATCATTGAGATGAAGCCCGTTAGGGTAGACATTCTGGCTTCTGATAAATGGGATACCTGAGGATACATAGACATTTCTGCCACCTCTAGGGGTAATGCCGCTTCCGATAAAACTTTCAACCTCTCCAATTCTGGTCCACACCCAGCCCTCTGGCAGTTCGGGCAAGTCGGAGGTATCCAGCTGTGGTAATTCTCTGTATTTGCCTTTGGCGGCTTCCTGGCGTTCTTGTTTGATGCGTTCGAGGAGGACGGAGGCGGGTTCGAGCTCGTGTTTGTGGGCTTGGCGCCACTCGGCTGTGAGCTTGCCTTCGAAGGCGTGTTTGAGGACGGCCTGGCGGTAGCGTTCTAATTGGGCTTTGATTTTCTTCAGGGATTCGACGCCGGCATCTAGCCTGGTGAAGAGCTCCTCGATTTTGGCGACGATGCGGTGTTGCTCGGGGAGTGGGGGGATGGGAATGAACGATTTTTCCAAGAATTGAAAATGCCTGGCATAACCTTTTTCTGGCAGATCAATTGCCTGTAGAAAGTAATAAAATAACTTTGGGAAAAATGCATTTAGCGGTTTGATTGCTCTTACGCCATCGGCGCCTGCAACAAAATCGAAGTTAATATATTTTATAACTTTAGTATGGTCACCAAAGACTATTACCGGCGGTTCACAAGGTGCCTTCATCTCTGCTTTATCTGTATAGCCTCCGATAAAGGTCTGGCCCTGATCTATCACTGGCAAAGCACCTTCTTCTTGATATTCGCTTTGTTTCAGTTTCTTCCCACTTAGAGGAACTTTATCAATTGCCGTAATGACTGTTGTCCATGCCCATCCTCTGGGCAAGACGGGTAGGTTTTCCATACTTGCAGCTTGCGTCATGCCACGAGCTCCTTATTGAGCTCGTCGAGAATCTTGTCGAGTTGTTGCCGGAAAACGGTATTTGCTCTGACGGCGCCGCCTTTTTGAGCAAAAGGAGGTAAATCGAAATCGTCGACTCCAATAGTCAACGAGGTAGCTATATGCTCTTTTATCATGTTGAGCCATAGTATCTGCTCCGGGGTGAATTCCCTACCGAGTTTTTTCTGGACTGCGAGCCAGTAGTCGAAGCGGCGATTGACTGTCTCGGAGAATGGTTCGAGGACATCGCTCTGTCCGACAGCGAAGTGAATAAGAGAGACTATGTTAGTCAAAAGCTTCTGAGGGCCAGCACCCCTGACCTTAGAGCTCTCGAGCTGCTCGTAGGCATGCCAGAGGAGTTCAGGGGTGAGCCTGTAGGGTGGTTTTTTGATGGCATTGGCGAGCTGCTTTATAGCGTCGTAGGTAAGATGGCGCTTAACATAGGGCTGGCTGTAGAGTATCTGCAAGGCGGTAAGCTCGTTTTTGTTTTCCTCAATGAATTTTCTGAAGGTGTCAACGATGGCTTGAGCTTTTTCTTTTGCCTGAGGGTCGAAGCCAACGAAGATGAGGGTATCCTGGCTGACTGTATCTATAATCTGCTCGCTTTTTCTCTTGAGGTCGATGAGGAGGTCGCGCAGTTTGGGGTTATCGAAAGGAGTACAAACAGTTTTGGCTAGTTCGTTATAAGCCTGCTTCATATGTCCATCAGTCGGTTCTTCTGCGTTAAAAAGCTCCTTTGCCTTATCTATCTGCTTGTCCGGGTCTAAAGCATCGAGCAAGCGATTCACCATGTCTTTTAGTGACACGCCTTGTGCGGCGGTTTGAATTTGCTGCTTGTCCGGGTCTTCGAGCTGTCTGTCAAGTCGGGCAAGTCTGCTTGTCAGAGAAGATAGAGTGTCTTCATCTCTATTTCCTAGGGCGATAGACAGAAGGAGCTTATCGAAGGGGACGCTCTTTTTCCTATCGAGCGGGCGCGAGTCCGTCTTATCATTTTCGCAGACGCCGACGGCGTCGACGATGACACAATGGGTTTTATGGGTGGCATCGGGGTTAACGCTGTGGAATTCGGTAGGCAAGATGGTGCGGGTACCACGGCCTTTCATCTGCTCGAAGAGGACGCGGGATTTGACATCCCGCATGAATATGACACACTCGAGAGGTCGAATGTCGGTGCCGGTGGCAATCATGTCGACGGTTACGGCAATTCTAGGGTTGTATGAATTGCGGAAGCTGGTGATGAGGTCTTCAGGTTTTTCGCCGGTGGTCTTATAAGTGATTTTCTTGCAGAACTCGTTGCCCTTGCCGAATTCTTCTCTGAAAATGTGCACAATGTCTTCAGCATGATTGTCATCCTTGGCGAAGATGAGCGTTTTGGGAACCTCGGTTCTGCCGGGGAATATTTCGGTGAATAGCTTGTCCCTGAAGGTCTTAACTATCGTTCTTATCTGGTCGGGGGCGACAACGCTGCGGTCGAGCTGCTCCGGGGGATAGTCAAGGTCTTCATCCAGTTGCTCCCAGCGAACCTTACGGGTGAGCTTATGCCGTTTGTCCACCCAAAAACCTGCCTTTACCAGGCTGCCGTGCTTGGTGATATCGGTTATTATGCGGTAGACATCATAACCGACGCCGACGCCATCGGCTACGGCACGGTCGTGGCTGTATTCCATAACAAGGTTCTGGTTGAAGAAGCCCAAGGTTTGCTTTGAGGGGGTGGCGGTAAGGCCGATGATAAAGGTATCGAAATATTCGAACACCTGACGCCAAAGATGATAGATAGAGCGGTGGCACTCGTCGGTTATTATAAAGTCAAAAGTCTCTATGGGAATGGTGTGGTTATAGGCGATTTCCTTTGCGGGAAGGACTGCCGGCGATATATCGAAAAGAGAGCGCTCCTCAAGCTCGGCATCGAACTCTGGCTCTCCTTTAAGCATGGAGTAAAGGCGCTGTATGGTGGTTATGCAGACGCGGCTCACGGGGTCTAAGGTGTTGGATGTGAGATGCTGGATGTTGTAGAGCTCGGTGAATTTTCTACGGTCATCGGGAGTGGAGTAATTCTGGAACTCGCCTCTGGCCTGGCGGCCGAGGTTGCTTCTGTCAACGAGGAAAAGGATCTTTTTAGCGTTGGCGAATTTTATCAGCCGATAAACGAAACTCACGGCGGTGTATGTCTTGCCGCTACCGGAAGCCATCTGGATAAGGGCACGCGGCCTGGCTTCAGCAAAGGATTTCTCCAGGTTTGTGATGGCCTCAATCTGGCAATCTCTTAGTCCGTCGGTTATCAGAGGGGGCATAGTTTTGAGTTTAGCTCTGAGGTTATCATGTTGGGATAGCCATTCTTTGAGCGTTTCAGGTTTATGGAAGCTGAACACGCGGCGGGAGCGGTGGTCTGGGTCTCTGAGATCGCGAAATAGAGTTTCGATACCTGTGCTTTCATAGGCAAAAGGTGGAGGTTCATCCACATGAGGTAGACTCTCGGGGATGCTGGCTAGATAGCCTCCAGACTGGTCGGCTACACCGCTCAAAGTAGTACCAAAAGGCTTGGCCTCAACAACACCGACAGGCTTTCCGTCAATGAAAAGTACGTAGTCGGCTGGTCCAGTTTTCAAGGAAAGGTCGCGCACAGCCACCCCCAACGAGGCACTTAGATTCAACTGGTCTCGATCCTGAACAGCCCAATCAGCAGCTTTTAATAGCTGGTCGATTTTCCGCCTTGCCTTCTCCTCAGGTTTCATAAACCCTGCCCCCAGACAGCCAGATTCGGACGGGATTGTCAAAGAATATAATAGCACACAAAGGGAGGAGTTGTTACAGTTTTAGTGGGTTTTAGCATAACGGCCAGGAAATTTCGCTAGTTGCGCAATCAATACAGGACGGTATATAGTTTAACCCAGGAAAGGAGGTGAGACTACATGAAAGCAGACCCGAAAGACAAACAACTAGCTAGGGTTCAAATAATGGCCACAATAGCGGTAGCGATAATGATAGTAGGAGCTCAAATCGCTGTCTCTGCGCCCGGCGTACTGTGCGTTATAGTAGTAGGATGGCTATTTGTGCTGGCTGGTATAGGTTTCCTTAGTTGGGCATTCGTCAAATTCGGTAAAATATAAGGCCTGGGTGGGTGAGCCAGTGCTGACTTCCCGACGTAAAAAAGGGGTTGAGCGTGATAACGGATGCGCTCCCCCCAGATGACCAGTCATTAGTCGGCAGTCTTTAGTCGATAGCGTTAGAAAGCCTTGGCGAGCCATTTGCCGCAAGCCTGGCATTTGAACATTTGAAACGGTGCTTGAGTTCACCGGTGTCTTTTTCTTCTGGCGAGGCTGGGTTGCTTCGCTGCGCTCGCAATGACATCCCTCGCACTACATGTTTTGCGGCGGCTTGTTTATCTATCTGAACGACCTTGACAAAATATATATTTTTGTTATACTTATACTAGAATCACGATGAGAGGCCAATCTGTGGGTTTTGTCCCATGGCAATGCCTCTCCTTTTTATTTACTCTTCTTGTCATACTCCAGCATGCCCCTGAGATTATTCATAAATACAATGTGGGGCATTAACTTCCTGAATAACGAGGAAAAACTGTTTCTGTTCGGAATCATTAGTTTTAACAGTTTGTGGTTCTTTATAAGGTAGTCTACCAGGCAGTGAAGGTCGCCGTCGCCGGTCACGATTACTGCCTGGTGATATTCCTTGAGGTCGACCATTGCCTGAAGGACCAATTCAGCGTCACAGTTTCCTTTAACTTTGCCTTCTGCGTCCCTTAGTGCTGGCTTGAAAATCAGGATATACCCGGCTGACTGTAGGGACACGTACAAGTCATTATTACCATCAACAAAGCCAATAAAGTAGTACACTCTACCGACGCCATATTTGTCGCTCAGGTAGACCCTGAATCTCTTGAAGTCAAGTCTCCATCCCAGCTCTTGTATAGACAAGTTGAGGTTCTGTCCATCTATGAATGCGTAATTCTGCTGTGGTTTCTTCATTTTAGCCACACTTAACAAAGATATAGCCAACGGTCAGATTCGAACTGACGACCGGCGGTTTACGAAACCGCTGCTCTACCCCTGAGCTACGTTGGCACGAAATTAGTATAGCCGATGACAGGAATTCTGACAAACGAGTTGTGCTGGTTCAGGTGCGCAGGGGCATCTCCCTACTGTTTCGAGGCTGTAAAATGCCACCAATGTCTCCCCCCTATTTCATCACCGCAAGGTATGCGGTACCGCGGCAATCTCGGTAGGGCTTTAGGGGAATGCGCCACCCCTTGTCCACCGAGATTGCTTCGTCGCTGGTGCTCCTCGCAAAGACAGTAGGGGGTTATGCCGAGATTGCTTCGCTACGCTCGCAAAGACAATCGTACTGTCGTCGCGAGGCACGGGAGTGCCACGGCAATCTCGCCTCAATTTTTAGAGATTGCCACGTCGCCTGCGGCTCCTCGCAATGACAGGCGGGGGTTTCCCCGCAGAATCCACGGATTAAGGCAGCCTCTCTTGTGGAGACTCTTGCTGAGGTTGCTTTGCCTATGGCAAATCAAAATGGGGACTGTTTCTTTTTCAGGGTTTCGATTAAATCGTCCAGAGGTATCGCCGCCAGGGTCAACGTGTGAAGGCCTCCTCTGGCACTTAAATGTATTGCCAGCTTGGCTGCGACTTCATCGCTTGGTGCCTCGAGGATATTGACGAAATCATACTGCCCCAAAAGGGCATACTGAGCCATTATTTTGATTCCCATGTACTCTACTTCCTTATTAACCTCCTTGAGCCACTCAGGATAATCTTCCATCTTTTTTCTGCCCTCATCCGTAAGGGTCGTCAATGTAAGATATATAGGCATGGCTACCTCCTCTCAGTCGGATTTGCCAGCATTGTGGCATCTCTCATTGCCCCAGCAGTCCTCTTGTATTGTATGGTAATTCTAAACTCACGAATTGTCAATCAGCCAGGCAGGTAGTTGGGCTGATAGGCTTAAGGTGTGGCTAAGTCGGGCAAAAAGGTGGCAATCTGAGGGAAAGCCATCAGTATGCCAACAGCGACGAGCAAAGCTCCAAGGAAGGGCAATACTCCTTTGAATATAGTTTCCAGCGGGACATCCTTGGCAATTCCCTTGATGACATACACGTTCACCCCTACAGGCGGCGTGATTACTCCCATCTCCGTCACCAATACTATTATCACTCCGAACCATATCGGGTCAAAGCCCAGAGCCAGAACCACCGGATAGAAGATGGGAATAGTAAGGGTAATCAAAGCCAGGGCATCCATAAAACAGCCGCCCAAGAGGTAAATGAGGACTATGACTCCCATAATAGCTGCAGTAGGAAGAGGAAGACCAACCACCCAGTCAGCTAAAACAAGGGGAATCCTGGTCACAGCCATGAAGTGACCGAAAATAATAGCCCCGGTAACAATAACCATGACCATGCAGCTTATCCGCAAGGCATCTTTAACTGCAATAAGCAAACCCTGCCAGGTGAGCTGTCGTCTGGCCAGACCGATGAGCAAAGCGCCGGCAGCGCCAGCCCCACCGGCCTGCGTCGGGCTAAACCAACCGAGGAAGAGCCCTCCTATCACAAAGATAAACAAGACCAGCATCTCGCTAATCCCTACAAGCCCGCTTAACTTCTCCTTCCAGCTGGTTACTTCTCCTATTGGGGCAAGGCTGGGATTGCGCCAGCAGAGAAGCGCTACCACAAGGGTAAAAAGGCCAGCAAGAAGCAGACCGGGGAAAACACCAGCCACGAAAAGCTTTCCTATGGACTGCTCGGTCATTATCCCATAGATAATGAAGATGGTACTTGGAGGAATAAGTATACCCAGACTGCCGGCTGCAGCAACACAGCCGGTGGCCAGTGAGTCGGCATAGTCATATCTCTTCATCTCGGGCAGAGACACTCTCCCCATGGCGGCGGCAGTAGCATTAGTTGACCCACACATGGCAGCGAAACCAGCACAGCCGGCAACGGTAGCCATAGCTAAACCGCCGCGCAGTCTTCCCAGCAGTAGATAGCCGGCATCGTAAAGCCTCCGGCTCATCCCCGAGGCAAAGGCAATAGAGCCCATGAACACGAACATAGGGATAACAGTGAGGGAATAAGAGGAGAAATTGTAGAAGACATCCCGGGCAATAATGCTAAGCCCTGCTGGAAGCGAAACCAGATAACTGAAGCCAATAAAGCCAACAAAGGCCATAGCAAAGCCTATTGGCATTCCGAGGAGGAAAACGGCAATTAGAACGACGATACCTATGAGGCCGATGGCTATTGAGCTCATTTCTTCGCCGCTCTAGTCAGTATCTTGAGGTACTGCACCAGCAGCACCAGAAAGACAGAGATAGAACAGAAGGCTATTCCATAGATAAAGGGATAAAAGGGTATCCCCTGGGTCATAGAGACCTCTCCGCTGACCTGGAGGGCACGCCCAAAGTCGTAACTTCTCCAGGCAAGTAATGCAAACAATACCATACCTAAAGGGTAAACGAAGCTGGCTATAGCCTTCCGGGCTCTTTGGGGAAGGCGTGCTACCAAAAACTCCACCTCAATATGCCCACGCACAACTTGAGTGTAAGCTACTGCGAAGGCGGTCACTACCACCCCTAAAAAGCCCACTATCTCGATTCCACCAGGGATAGGCCATTTGAACAGCTTGGCTCCGATTATGTCAGCTACAATCAAGGCTAACATAGCTATCAAACCGGCACCCGCCACCCAGTTAAGCCAGTTGCTCAGTGAATTAACAAATTTTTCAAGTCTATCCATTTTGCCTGACGCCGTGCCTCAAAATCATTTTTCGGGGGTGCCCGAAATTCAACACCTTATCACTTCAAGCACCCCCGCAGGTTTAGCTCAGTTTATCGAAACCTTTCTCTTTACTTCACCAGCTCATCCTCTACCCACTCTACGCAGGACTCCTCCGTTGGCGTCCTCTCACTCCAGTACTTCGACCGTTCGACCAGGTATTCCTGGTAATCGGCTGCAGGCAACCCCATGGCTGTCTTTTCCTCTATATACTTGTCTACCAGCGGCCTGGTGGCTTCCACCCATCTTGCCATTTCCTCCGGCGATAGTTCAATCAACTCTCTGCCTTCATCCATACTCAGAAAATAGTCTATTCCAACCTTGTCATAATAAGTCCAAACCCTGGCATGTTTCTCTATCCACTCTTCGCTGACATCCGTAAAAATCTTCTTTATGTCGCCAGGCAAGCTATCCCATTTAGCCTTATTCATAACAACGAACATGTTAGCCGTGTAGCCGAGGTCATAGCAGCCGGTAACATACTTTACCACTTCGGCTTGCTTCCACCCTTTCAACACCTCGCGGGGAGTAAAACTGCCATCTATCGTACCCTTGGACATAAGCTCATAGGCCTCTCCCTGGGATGCGCCGTACCCCTCAGCTCCAAGAGCTTCCATTATTTTGGCACCCACACCTGTAGACCTTATCACCAACCCCTTGAGGTCCTCCATGTTACGCACTGGCTTCTGTGTAGTGAAAACAACGCCCGGGCCGTGGGCATGAAAGTAAAGCACGTGCACATCATCAAATTCGGCAGGCTTGAACTCTTCATAAAAGTCGTTGGCTACCTTTGTAGCCACCCATCCACTAGGATAAGCATGAGGCATGTCAACTAACTCGCTGGCAGGAAATCGACCCATGGTATAGGCCAGAACCGACATGCCGATGTCTGAGATGCCCTCAACCACTCCATCATAGATACCGGGCGCAGGGGTGAGTGAACCTCCCGGGTAATAAGTAATCTCTATTCTGCCATTGGTGCGCGCCTCTATTTCATCTATCCACTTCTCAACCAGTATCGAGTGCAAATGTGTAGGCGGGAAGAAATTACTGTAGTTTAGTTCTATAACTTCAGCTGTAGAGGTCGGCGCACAGGCACCGGACATAGGCATCACGATTAGCACGAGACCCAGGAAAACAAAGAGTACTTTCTGTTTCATTTTATTCCTCCTCAAGATTTATTAAGAATCATGGTCGTCCTGCCCCAAATCTTACCATAATATCAACCACCTTTCGATAATCAACGATATACACCAAGAATAGAAGCTTTGCCCCTTCATCTTAGCGACGCCGTTAAAGAGACAATATAGAACTTGCTTCGCCTCTTGTCAACTTGGCATAGTTACATAGACGGAGTGGCATCCTGATTCCAAATAGTTGACACCATCAGGCAAGCCAGCTAAAATTTATGCTTGTTGACTGCTTGCGTTTAGTAATCAAGCAGGCAACTAATTATAATTAAGGAAGGGGTGATATTGCGTGCTTGAAGTAAAGCTTGCAGAAGGAGAAGGCTTTGATAGTTTGCTGCGGCGGTTTTCCAAGAGGGTGCAGCAAGCAGGCATAATTAGCGAAGTCCGCCGCCGTGGATTTTACGAAAAGCCCAGCATAAAGCGAAAGCGGAAGGAAGCGGCAAAACGGCGGAAGAGTTCCAGAAGCAGTTCAGGGACATTTGCCAGAACCAGAAGCAGGTCAGAGACATTTAGAAGATGACTTCAGCTCAAAAAATCAGAGGTGCCCTCAATGAGGCAATCAGGCAAAAGGACAAGGTACGATGTTCAGTGCTTCGCCTGGCTTTAGCCAGCATGAAGAACGCCGAAATTGCCCAGCAGAAGACTTTAGACGAGGATGGCATACTGGGTGTTATAGAGAAGGAAGCTAAGCAGCGGCGTGAGAGTATCGAGGCTTTCGAACGGGGCAACCGCCAGGACTTAGTAGCGCAAGAGAAGGCAGAGCTAGATATTCTTTTAGAGTATCTTCCCGAGCAGATGAGCCACGAAGAGATTGTGGATGCAGCTCGCAAGGTAGTTAGCGAGATAGGAGCAACAGGCCCAAAGGACAAGGGCAAAGTTATGTCTCAGCTTATGCCTCAACTGAAGGGGAAAGCTCAAGGGCAAGAAGTGAACGCTGCCGTCTCAGAGCTTTTAAGCAGTACCTAAATACTGAAGCGCTACCATTTCGCCCTTTTTAATCAAGATAGTATTCAGCGGCAGAAACCGCTGCTTATTTTTTAGAAGGAGTCAACTTGGCTGAAATCTGTCCTTTTTCAGGTATACGATACAATCAAAAAGTCGTTGAAGATTTAGCATCAGTTATCTGCCCACCTTATGACATCATCTCTCCCGAAGAGCAGAGAGCCTACTATCAGAAAAGTGATTACAATATCGTCCGTCTTGAGCACGGGATGGAGTCGCCCGAGGATACTGAGGCCGATAACAAGCATAGCCGAGCTAGCGTCACCTTCAACCAGTGGCTAAAAGCTGGCATCCTGCAGGCCGACCCTGTACCCTCTTTTTATATCCACGAATATACCTTCATCTACCAAAACACCCGAAAACGACGCCTGGGGCTGATAGCCTGTGTCAGGTTGGAGCCATGGGAGAATAAGGTTGTGTTTCCCCATGAAAGTACAGTACCGGGGATTAAAAGTGACCGCTTGGAGTTGATGCGAGCCTGTGCTGCCAACTTTAGTCCACTCTTCAGTCTTTATGAAGACCCGGGGCAAAGAGTCACCAAGCTATTGATTTCGCAGGCAAAGCGTAAGCCGCTAATTGATTTTACTGAAGCTGGTGAAACGCACAAGCTCTGGATATCTAGCGAACCCGAATTCGTTCAAAGAATCAGCCACTTCCTGGCTCCCAAGCCAATCTATATCGCCGATGGACATCATCGCTACGAGACAGCACTAGCCTACCGGGATGAGATACAGCAAAGCACATCATTGCGCAATAGTGACGCAGCTTTCAACTTTGTCATGATGACGCTGGTGTCCTTCTCTGACCCCGGGCTTATTGCTCTGCCTGTCCACCGCCTGGTGCGTGGTATACCCTCTCAAACTCTAGCTGGATTCAGAAACCAGTTAGCGACTTTCTTTGACATAGATTCACTCCCCCTGGATGAAACCGGATTGCCTGAGGTGAGAGGAGCAACTACAAGTGTTTTGGGGTTGGAGCCAGGAAGCCTTACAACTCTGAGACTACGCCAGTCTGTATCCCTCAAGAATATAATGCCCGAGGGCCACTCCGAAGCTTACAAGAAGCTGAATGTTAGCATTGTCCAGCATTTGATTATGGAGAATTTGCTGGGCTCCTCAGGCAAAACTGATGGTATTGCCTACACCCCTGATGCTGAACAAGCCCGACGACAGGTAGAAAGTGACGAATACCAACTGGCTTTTCTACTGAACCCTATTCCAGTGACAACAATCAAGGCAATCGCCAATGCCAATGACAGGATGCCAGGAAAATCAACTTACTTCTACCCCAAACTGCCCACCGGGCTGGTCATCAACCGCCTGGAAGGAACATTATAAGCCTGTGAATTCCAATAAAATCAGGAGAAAATCACCAGGCTGCGCATCTCTCTTAGCTGTCCTGAGCAGAATTGACAATTCTTAGTGCTCAGTCCATGCTCCCTAAGCTCTTTTGTTTGGTTTTACGCCGTAAAGTGTCATGCTCCTAACCGAACTGCCAATCTTTCTCAGCTCTTCCCCAGAAACACCCAGGCCACTGGCCAGCCTCTGTGCCATCGGGTCGCTCGCCATGCAGTCCAGCGGGAAAGATGTCTCTTCAATTATGCTCACCTCTTGAAATCCCGCATTTTTCACAGCTTCAATATATTCATCTCTCGTTATGGCACCAGAAAGACAACCTATGTAGGCAGTAACCGAGTTCTTAATTAAATCTGGAAGTTCGTTTACTAAAACTATGTCTGAGACCATCAATCGTCCACCGGCTTTCAGTACCCTGAATGCTTCTTCAAAGACTCTCCCCTTATCCGGCGATAGGTTTACTACGCAATTTGAGATAATTATATCTACATAATTATCGGCTACAGGCAGGTTTTCAATCTCGCCTAGTCTGAACTCCACATTTTCATAGTTGCCTTTCTGTGCGTTTTCTCTGGCCTTTTCAACCATCTCCGGAGTCATATCCACCCCGATTACCCTGCCGTTTCTGCCGACTTTGTTGGCTGCCAGAAAGCAGTCGAACCCAGCACCTGAGCCAAGGTCGAGGACAATCTCAGCCTCTTTCAATGAAGCAAGCGCTACCGGATTGCCACAGCCAAGACCTAAGTTAGCACCTTCAGGAACTGACTGCAGTCCTTCATCAGTGTACCCTGCTTTTTTACCGATTTCTGCAGCCATATTGGTTTCGCCACAGCAAGAACCGCTCGGCGTACAGCAGGAGTTTTCTCTTTTAGCAACCTGGGCATAGCCTTCCCTTACAACTTTTCTAACTTCTTCCTTCTTCATTTTTGTTACTCCTATTTCTTTATTACTCCTACTTACTTGGAAGTCAAGACATCCCTTGAGATACCGTCGCCGCAAATATGGCGCAGCCTAGCTCCTAACTAATGGCAACAGCTTATGTTAATAGCCAGATAGCCTTCGGCTTTATTGCCTTTATCATCAGTTACTATACTATGGCCTTGAAGGGAGCAAATCTAACTCCTGGCCAACAGATGAACAAGCAGGAATAGGTAGTCCCGTATCGACCAGCATTTTCTCAATAGCTGTCTTCTTATTTAGGCTAAGAATTTTTCCCTCGGTAAGAACAGTCCCCATTTGCTTCCCTAATAGTAATAGTCCCCGAGGCGATGTACGAAAGCGCGAATAAGTAGAACCAAGATGCGGAGAACAATAAAACCACCGATAATAAAGCCCAGGATGGAGAGGAATCTGGCCTCCCCTGGTAGTTCAACCAACTCATGTATCAAGCTGG
>JAUWQP010000109.1 GCA_030611015.1 Chloroflexota bacterium
TTTTTTCTCCACCAGTTCGTGGCTCAATTTGCCACCACTGCCATGGGCTAAAAGAATGCTATCATCCATAAGCCAGCCCCATATCTACCCTAAAAACCATACAAATTTTCCAGAGTCCCGTATTGATAATAGGCGGCGCAGGCGCCTTCACTGGAGACCATGCAGGGACCGACAGGATTTTCCGGGGTGCAGACCTCTCCAAACAGTCTGCACTCGGGTGGTGTAGTTGCACCCCGTATTATATCCCCACACCGACATCCCTTGGGCTCCCTCGGTGGTTTCGGGCTCACTGGAAAAGCCTTGTCGGCATCAAATCGCTCGTATTTTCCTCTCACCTTCAAGCCACTTTGAGGGACAATTCCAATCCCCCGCCAGTTAGCTTCCCCAATTTCAAAAACATTCCCCGTAAGTTGCCAGGCCTTTCTATTTCCCTCTGGCTTTACTCCTCGGGGGTAAGCTATCTCCACCTTGGGCTCGCCCTTTTCAATTTGTTCCACCAGCTTATCTATGCATAGCAGGATATCCAGTGGTTTAAATCCCGAGATTACACAGGCAACTCCATAATCTCTGGGGATAAATTCATAGGGATGAGAACCGATTATAACACTAACATGTCCGGGGCCGATGATGCCATCTAGCTTTAGTTCGCCTGAGTCGAGCAGCGCTTTCATCACCGGTGGGGTCAGCTTATTGAGGGATAAAACATAGAAGTTTTCTATTTTATCCTGCTGCGCCTTAAGTATAGAAGCAGCTATGGTTGGAGCCGTGGTCTCAAAGCCGATGCCGATGAAGATAACTGATTTCCCAGGGTTGGCTTTGGCTATCTCTACAGCATCTATAGTAGAATACACTATTCGGACATCTGCTCCCTCGGCCTTTGCCTGTTGCAGGCTAGAATAGCTGCCGGGCACTCTAATCATGTCCCCGAATGTAGCGATGATAGCGTCAGGCAGGTGTGACAGGGCGATGGCCTTGTCCAGGTCAGCGGTTGCGGTAACACAGACGGGACAGCCTGGCCCCGACCTCATTTCCACCGTTTTGGGGACTAACTGGCGAATTCCATATCGCAATATGACATGCGTGTGCCCACCACAAAACTCCATTAATGTTATGGTCTTGGTGGAGTGCTTAGCAATTTTGTGTGCCAGCCCCCTGGCTAGTTTTTTGTCCTGATACTCGTCAATGAACTTCACTTAGACTTGCTATTTCTTCCAGGAGCTTCAGTGTTTCCTCCGCTTCAGCTTCATCTATAACGCCTATGGCATATCCCGTATGAAGCAATACGTAATCTCCTACCTTGGCCTCCGGAGTCAGGGCAATACTAACTCGACGTCTCACCCCGGCGATTTCGGTTTCAGCCTCATCTCCGTCTATGGAAACAATCTTTACCGGCACTGCTAAACACATGGCTTGCCGTATTGTAGCCCAAAACCGCCTATAATACAATCAATCAATGCCTTAAGCCAAAAAGATATCTCAATTGACGCTAGCCAGGCATTGTGTTATGTTATGCGACATCATTCATTTTTGGGAGCACAAGTTAGATGCGGAGCGACATGGTAAAGAAGGGAATCGAGCGGGCGCCTCACAGAGCATTGTTGCGGGCTGTAGGTTGCTCTTCAGATGACTGGGGTAAGCCTTTTATTGGAGTAATCAATAGCTTTAGTGAAATTGTCCCCGGTCATATCCATCTGCAAACAATTGCCAAGGCGGTAAAAGAAGGTGTCCGCAGTCGAGGCGGAGTGCCTTTTGAGGTCAATACCATAGCTGTTTGCGATGGTATCGCTATGAACCATCCGGGCATGAAATACAGCCTGCCCAGCCGGGAACTCATTGCTGACTCGGTGGAAATCCTGGCTCAGGCGCATGCCTTCGATGGCCTGGTGTTTATTCCCAATTGTGACAAGGTCGTGCCCGGGATGCTGATGGCCGCCATCAGGCTTAATTTACCCTCTGTCTTTGTCAGTGGTGGCCCCATGCTGGCCGGGAAGCTTGTCCAAGAAGGCACTGCCAGGTCTGTTGACCTTATTACGGTCTTTCAAGCTGTAGGCGAGGTAGCTAGGGGTAAGATGACCGAGGATGAGTTGCAAGAACTTGAAATGGTCGCCTGTCCTGGTTGTGGAAGCTGTGCCGGGATGTTCACTTCTAATACTATGAATTGTCTCAGCGAAGCCCTGGGAATGGCTTTGCCGGGTAACGGCACGATACCCGCAGTGGAAGCACGGCGCAGGCAACTAGCCTATAAAGCCGGGCAGCAAGTCATGGAAGTGCTGGCTAAAGATATTCGGCCTAAAGACGTTATAACCAGAGATTCCCTTTATAATGCCTTCGCCGTGGACATGGCCCTGGGTGGCAGCACAAATTCCGTGTTGCATCTTACTGCCATAGCGCATGAGGCCGGGATAGATTTTCCCTTATCCCTGATAAACGAGATTAGCGACTCCGTTCCTCATATCTGCAAATTAAGCCCGGCCGGCGATTATCATATTGAGGACCTTGACTTAGCCGGTGGCATTCCTGCGATAATGCACGAGCTATCGGGATCGCTGAAGCTGGAGGCGAACACCGTTTTGGGCAAGCCATTAGGTGAAATAGCAAAGAAAGGCAAAGTTAAAAATAGAGGGATAATCCGCCCCCTGTCACAACCTCATGCCCATACTGGTGGTATTAGCATATTATTTGGCAATTTGGCGCCTGATGGCGCCGTGGTGAAAAGCGCTGCAGTAGATTCTGAGATGTTAGTACATCGGGGTCCAGCGAGAGTTTTCAATAATGAGGAGGAAGCTACGGCGGCAATAATGAAAGGCGAATTTAAGTCAGGTGAGGTAATCGTCATTCGCTATGAAGGCCCAAAGGGAGGGCCAGGAATGCGGGAAATGTTAGCAGCCACTTCTATCCTCAGCGGTATGGGTATGGATAAGAAGGTAGCTCTTATTACAGATGGACGCTTTTCCGGGGGCACTCGAGGAGCAGCCATTGGTCATGTCTCTCCCGAGGCGGCAGAGAAAGGTCCTATAGCTGCTTTGCGGGATGCTGATATAATCAACATAAACATACCTGACCATAAATTGGAAGTGGAGTTAAGCCAACAAGAGCTAAAACAACGGTTGACTTCATTGTCTTCCTTTGAACCCAAGATTAAAACTGGCTATCTCAAGAGGTATAGTGATAAGGTAAGCTCGGCCAGCACTGGTGCGGTGTTTTCCGGGTAAGGAGTTATTCTATGAAGAAGACTGGTGCTCAGATTCTCTGCGAGAGTTTAATTAAAGAAGGGGTGGAGGTTATTTTTGGCATTCTCGGTGGTGCCGTCTTACCGATATACGATACCTTCCCCCAATATCCTCAGCTACGGCATATACTAGTTCGCCATGAGCAGGGAGCGGCTCATGCCGCCGATGGCTATGCTCGAGTTACACATAAGGCTGGAGTGTGTATTGCTACGTCGGGGCCGGGAGCTACTAATCTGGTTACCGGTATCGCCAATGCTTATATGGATTCGGTACCTATGGTAGCTATAACTGGCCAGGTAGCTACACCTGTTATTGGTAAGGATGCCTTTCAAGAGACGGATATCACCGGCATCACCATTCCAATTACCAAACATAACTATCTTGTTACCGATGTTGCTGAGCTGGCTAAAACGATTAAAGAGGCCTTCCACATTGCTCAGACAGGAAGGCCGGGCCCTGTGCTTATTGACATACCACGGGATGTCCAGCAAGAGCAAACGGACTTTGTTTATCCCGATAAGCTTGATTTGCCGGGCTACAGGGTTGTTTCCCGCGGGCATCCGGCTCAAATTAAGAAAGCAGCAAAGCTCATTAACGAAGCTGAGCAGCCTGTTATCATCGCTGGCAGGGGGATAATTATTTCCCAAGCCTACGATGAGCTTAAGGAATTTGCCGAGAAAGCACAATTACCAGTGGCTCACACTCTACTTGGTCTGAGCTCCTTCCCCGGAAACCATATACTTGACCTTGGCATGCTGGGGATGCATGGCACAGGTTGCGCCAATATGGCAGTGCAAGAAGCTGACCTTCTTATCGCTATTGGCATGAGATTTGATGACCGGGCTACAGCAAATACCAGGGAGTTTGCTCCCCATGCTCGCATCATTCACATCGATATTGACCCCGCAGAGATTGGAAAGAATGTACCAACAGAGGTTCCGGTAGTCGGGGATGTAAAAAGCGTGCTCACAGCCATGAATAAGGAGATTGAAAGAAGGGAGCATGTGGATTGGCTTTCTCAAATAGAACAGTGGAGGTATGAGCATCCATCGCTAGAAATCAGGCAAAGCGATGAGCTCTTGCCTCAATATATTGTTCACCAG
Source organism: Chloroflexota bacterium (assembly GCA_030611015.1). GTDB lineage: Bacteria > Chloroflexota > Dehalococcoidia > GIF9 > AB-539-J10 > RBG-13-51-36. The sequence goes on from JAUWQP010000109.1 coordinate 4,334, forward strand.
ATATACGAGGCCACGCAAGGTGATGCTTTAGTGGTTAGCGGGGTGGGGCAGAATCAAATGTGGGCGGCACGATACTTCGTTTATACCAAGCCAAATAGTTTTATTTCTGGGGGGGGATTGGGTCCCATGGGTTTCGAACTACCTGCGGCCATGGGAGTCAAAGTCGGTCGCCCCGAGGAGGTGGTATGGTGTGTTGCCGGTGACGGCGGCTTTCAGATGACTATCCAGGAATTAGCTACCCTGACACAGGAAAACATTGCTGTGAAAATAGCTATTATGAACAACGGGTATTTAGGCATGGTAAGACAGTGGCAAGAGCTATTCTATGGACGGCGCTACGTTGACACGAAACTTTGGAATCCCGATTTTGTCAAAGTTGCCGAAGCGTATGACATTCCTGGTATCAGGGTGAAACGCAGAGAGGAAGTCATCCCGGCTATACAAAAGGCCATGGAGTACCCTGGAGCTTTTCTCATTGATTTTCTTATTGAACCCGAGGAGAACATCTATCCAATAGTGCCACCAGGGGAAAGCCTGGCCAGATTTTTCGAGCCATCAAGGCCGGAAGTACTGGAGGGAAAAATCTAAGCATCAATTACAAAATGCCAAAAAGTCAAAAAGGAATTCCCATGACAGAAAGATGAGTTTTTGAATTTATATTATGATTTGGAATTTATCTATTGGGGGGCAAATTGACTGATACAAAACATACTTTAATAGCGTTAGTTGAGGATAAACCAGGGGTGCTTAATCGAATAGCTAGTTTATTCCGACGGCGCGCCTTTAATATTCAAAGCCTTGCTGTGGGGGGTAGCGAACAGCCTGGCTTGTCTCGCATGACCATTGTTACTGGCGGTGATGCTGCCCAGGTAGAGCAGGTGAGAAAGCAACTGGAAAAACTAATCAATGTGGTAAAAGTCTCTGATATAACAGAAGAAGATATGGTGACTAGAGAAT
>JAUWQP010000076.1 GCA_030611015.1 Chloroflexota bacterium
CCCCGGCTAACCGAATGGCTTATAGAATATAACTTCAACCGCCCGCACCAATCTCTTGCCTATCTTACTCCGGTAGAGTATATTGAAAAAGAACTTGTTAAGATCCGTAGTCCAGTGTTACCTATGTGGTCAGCCACCACAGACCTTGATCAAATGTTGCCATAAGTGGTATAATATGGAAGGAGGTTAGTGCCTTTCTGGAAGCAGAGGAAATAGCACGCTTAGCTACCTTGCTTGCTTCTGAGAAGCAAGCAAGGGATATTGTCATGCTGGACGTTAGGGCATTATGCTCTTTTGCGGACTACTTTGTTATTTGTACTGGAGAGACCAAGCGGCATATTGAAGCTATCTGGCAGGATATCGGTGAAATATTGAAAAGTAAAGGAGTTGTGCCTCATCATAATGAAGGAACTCCCGACTCAGGTTGGATGCTTGTTGATTTTGGTTCGGTCATTGTTCATATATTTGCCCCACTAGAGCGGGATTATTATCAGCTAGAGAAATTGTGGGACAAGGCGATCCAGGTAGTTAGAATTCAATAGATCCAGGTATCCAATTCCCGGTCATAGTTGAAAATCTCCTCGGCTGAGAAGAATAAGTCAATTTCCTTCGAAGCATTCTCCAGTGAGTCAGAGCCATGCACTAAGTTATGTCCAATATCAATGCCGAAGTCGCCTCTAATAGTGCCATCGTGAGCTTTGGCAGGGTCAGTTTCTCCCATCATTTGTCGTATTATTTGCACGGCATCTTTGCCTTGAAGGATGATGGCGATGACCGGACTAGAGGTGATGAAATTTACCAAATCGTCAAAGAAAACCTTCCCTTTATGAATGGCATAGTGTCGTTGGGCCAAAGTGTTATCCATGTGCAACATCTTCATAGCTACGATTTTAAGCCCCTTCTTTTCCAGGCGAGAGATGATTTCCCCGGCCAATCCCCGTTGTATGGCATCAGGTTTAATAAGAACTAAACTTCTCTCCATGATTTTAATCTCCTTCTTCCTTATCCTGGCTCCTGTCTAAATTAATCCTAAAAAGTCTTACGACTATTTTCCACCCGGGGACCACGCAAGAATTTTATTCTAAATTAACGGGGTCCCCACGGAAATCTTATGATTTCCATGGAATCGTTTAAACCCTCGTAAGCAGGGTGATTAAGTCCACGCTTTCTAAAGAGTCAACTACTTTATCAGCCTCCTTGAGTTTTTGCCAGGGGTGTGTATTGGTTATGGCCAGACATTTCATCCCGGCGGTTTTGGCTGTCTTGACTCCCAGGGGAGAATCTTCAATTGCCAGACAATCCTTAGGTGCTACTTTCAGCTTCTCGGCGGCTAAAAGATATAGCTGGGGATTGGGTTTGCTTTTAGGTACCTCTCGACCGAAAACAATGCAATCAAAAATTCCCTCCAAATTAAGCTCACCGAGGACTAAGTCGATATTTTCCTTTGGTGCTGAAGAAACCAAGCCTAACTTGAAATTCCCTTTCTTAATGATATTCAGCAACCTCACCGCCCCGGGAAATGGTTTAATGTGTCCTGTTGCCTTCCGTCGAAAATTCTCTTCCTTCTCCTGTATGATGATTTTGACATCTTCTTCTGGGAGTGCCCCTCCCATAACACTATGGATTATGAAGTCATTTCTGGTACCAAAGAGTGTAGCAAAATATTCTTTGGTGAATTTTATCCCCCTTTTAGCAAAGGTATCCTGCCAGGCAACAAAGTGGAAGGAATTGGAATCAGCAATGACTCCATCCATGTCCCACAGGATTGTCTTTTTTGACTGTCTCCAGACGTAGAATAGAAAATCTCCATCGGCTATGATTGTATTATCCTTGAGAGTCAGTACTCCTTTAGCTTCCACTAGCCGCTTTGTCAGTTTAGTGACCCAGGCAGAGACCTGGATTGGCTCATTGATGGGTGCCACCTGTTTAAACCTTATCTCGCTCTTGGCAGTAACACCAAACTCAACTCCATGACAAAGCATGGCGTAAGCAGTTGCTTCATCGAGGAGAGTATAGAGAATACCGCCGTGGACTACATTATTCCAGCCTTGATGAAACTCCCCGGCGGTGAACTCCGCGGTGACTTTTTCTCCATCGTGAACAGGTTTCAACTTTAGCCCTATGGGGTTCTCATGGCTACAGGCAAAACAAAGTTTTGCTGTGCGCTCAGCATCTACTTTAGGAATTTCCATTTCCTGGTCTCTTTTGCACCACTCAGAGTCACAGTAGGGGTATCTTATCCTTGGGCTTGGTTATATGAGGGAGACGAAGATATAATGGCTGCAGGGTGACCGGGTCATCTCGTTCTCCGCTGCTCAATTTTCGCCAACCTAATATAGCCAAAGAGCTAGCTCGAGATGGGCAATTACTTTGGGAAATTATAGCTCGTCTGCCCAGGTTTTGCTGTATTTCACTTATTATCTCGGCGGGGATTTCACCACAAAAAAGCGTTTTTTGCTTAATTCGACGGCACAAAGTTTTAACCGTGGTTAGATTTTCTGCCTCCAGACATTGCCATTCATTATCTTTTTGCCAGTAAAGGGCAGTGGCTATTTCCTCGCGACCGGCCTTTTGAACGGGGCGCAGAGGCAATCCAGTAAAGGCAAAGGGATAGGCTTCAGCTTCTAATGTGTTTACACCAAGCAAAGGAATATTTAGGGCAGAGGCTAACCCCTTGGCAGTGCTTATGCCCACTCGGAGTCCATTAAAGCTTCCTGGACCTTTAGCTACAACGATTTCTTCTATAGAGCCCAGCTCCACCTTTGCTTGTTGTAACAAGCAAACTAAATTCGGCAACAGTTCTATTGTATGGTTTTGTGTTGTTTGCCAAGTTAGCGAAGCCACTATCCTACCTTTATGAGATAAAGCAACGCTGACGGTACTGGACGAAGTATCTATAGCCAATTCCATATCAGAAACCTAAATGCAAAATGACAGAGCAAAAGTTAAAAAAATTTGCATTTTGAGTTGTCACTTTGATTTTTGACCTTTGATTTTAGAATTTCGTATTATTTAGCATTTGGTATTCAGAGCCACAATTCCTTCTCTTTTTTGAGTTGTTCTATTAATTCATAGTAGCGCTTGCCCTTAGGTTTCAGACAAATAGACCGTCCTGTGTGGTAGGCAGGAATATAGTGCAGGGTGATAAGTAAATTGTCCCGGGGTACTACCTGCAACCCCTTCTCTGCCCATTCAACCACACAGACTCCATCGCCGTAAAAATACTCCTCCAGCCCCAGGTCAGCAATTTCCTCAACGTGATCCAGGCGATAGAAATCAATGTGGTATAAGGGCAGTCTACCGTGATATTCTCTCAGGATGACAAAAGTGGGACTGAAGGCATATTCCTTTATCGCCAATCCATGAGCAATTCCCTGGACAAGACAAGTCTTGCCTGTTCCTAACTCACCTACAAGAAGGAAAACATCAGCCTTTTGAGCTAATTCCCCCAAATAGCTTCCTAGCAGCTGAGTTTGTTCAGGGCTCTGCGAATTTAATTTCAGTGACCCCATTCTTAAAATGTTCCCAGCCCCCTCTTTTGTATGGGATGATATTTCCCATGCTATCTATTACAGTCACTCGTGTTGGTAACTTTTCTTCCGTTATATCACCGATTATAGTCACCGGGGAGTTTAGGGCTTGCTTAACCCGAGCAACAGTGGCTTCGTCAGCGGTAAAAAGAAGCTCATAATCCTCGCCACCACATAAAGCCAACTCCTGATGGTTAAGGAAGTTTGCTGTAACTACAGGGTGCACTGGCACTTGTTCTACCCTTATCCTAGCGTTGACTTTGCTCGATTCACATATGTGGTCGAGGTCAGCAACAAGTCCATCGCTTATGTCTATAGCGGTTTTAACTCCTTGTTCGGCTAAGATTTGCCCTTCTCTTATTTTTGGTATGGGCTGAAAGTGAGCTCGCCTCAAGATATTGCTTGCTTCACGATCTGAAATGGGTTTTCTTTTGAGCATTTCTAAACCAGCTGCCGACAACCCCAAATACCCTGTGACAGCTATTTGCTCACCAGAAGAAGCTGTTGACCTCTTAAGTATCGCTTCGTCATTGGAGCAGCCTATGACTGTTACGGTGATAACTACATTTGGAGCGGTAGCTACATTACCTCCAATTACAGCTACTCCGAATTTTCTGGCGAGGTGTACCATGGCATCAACAAATTTGGAGATATCTTCCACCTCCAGTTCGCCAGGCAGTGCCAGAGAAAGCAAAGCGTACTTGGGAATGCCGCCCATGGCAGCTATATCACTTAGATTTACTGCCAGTGCTTTCCAACCCAGTTCTTCCCAGTGAATGACGTCCAGGTCGAAGTGTATATCCTGGACTAGAGTATCTGTGGTGGCTAAATGGATGTGATCGTCGCTTTGCCAGGCAGCAGCGTCATCGCCAATGCCCACTAAGACTTTTTGCCACGAAGCCTGCCCAGAATTTTCATATCTAGCGATGCTGCCGCGTATGAGGTTAATTAGTCCAAATTCTCCCAATTCAGATACTTTCATCGGTGGAATTATAACACTGGCTTTGTTTAACATTCTAGCTGGTGGATATTGTAGGTGGCTAAAACATAGGCATTGTTGCCATTTTATGCCCTGTGGTATAAAATCTAGACATGCGTGATTATGAACTGGTAGCAATAATTAGTCCCGAGCTTAATGAAGAGGGAGTATCTGAAATGATAGACAGAGTGTCTCAGTCCATTAATAGTCGTGGTGGGAAAGTGGAAGAGATAAAAAAATGGGGAAGAAGAAAACTTGCTTACCCTATAAGAAAATTTATGGAAGCTGATTATGTTCTGGCTCACTTTCAGTTAATGCCACAATCGGTTAAGGAACTGGAAGCGGAAATCAGTGCTTCGGAGGATATTTTACGATATCTTGTGGTAAAGGTGAGTGATTGATATGGCAAGCTTGAACAAAATAATGCTAATTGGTAACGTAGGTAGTGACCCCGAAATGAGATACAGCCCCAATGGAAAGGCAGTTACCTCTTTCCGCATGGCTACCAATTATCGTTATGCTGGCTCTGACGGGGAGCAAAGGGAGGAAACAGAATGGTTCAGGGTGAGTGTGTGGGGCAGGCAAGCTGAAAGTTGTAATCAATTCTTATCCAAAGGGAAGCGAATTTACGTTGAAGGAAGGTTACGTTCTCGCAGTTGGGAAGGGCAGGATGGGCAGATGCGTACTAGCCTTGAAGTATCGGCAAACCGTGTAATTTTCCTCGACAGAGTAGCTCCGGCTTCTCTTCCCGAGGAGGGGGATCTTGAGCCTCAAGATTTGCCCTTTGACTAAAATTTAAATAAAATAGAGGGGAAAAAGATTTGGCTAATACAGGAAGAGTAAGAGGGACGAGGGACTTCATGACCAAGCCGGCAGTCTGTCCCTTTTGCAAGGGAAAAATGAAAATCAACTATAAAGATGTTTCGGTGTTATCTCGCTATATTTCCAGCCAGGGAAAGATTGTATCGCGACGGAGGAGCAGAGCCTGTGCTAAACATCAAAGAAACTTAGCACACGCTATAAAGAGAGCTCGATATCTCGCTCTGTTACCATATGCACCAACTCATATTTGGAAAACAGGAGGCGTAGGCTTATCCCGGTCAACGGTCTGAAGGATGCCGAAGCGAACTTACCAACCGAAGAGAATTCCCCGGAAGCGCAGCCTGGGTTTCCGTGCTCGAATGGCCAGTCGGGGGGGAAGAAAAGTACTTAGGGCAAGACGTCTTAAGGGAAGGTATAGGCTGACTCCAGTTTAACTCTGTCCTGTGAAGGAGCCTCGTTCTTTAACTAATAGAGCACAATATACGTTGGTTTATCAACGTGGCAAAGTATGGGCAAACAACTTGCTAGTGGTGAAGGCGATGCCCAATGGGTTAAGTCTAAGCCGGTATGGGTTTTCTGTGACCAAAAAAGTGGGTAAGGCGGTGCAGCGGAATCGCTTGAAGAGGTTACTCAAGGAGATAATGAGACTGCAATCGCCAAAGTTGGGATGGGATATCGTCTTCATTGTTCGGCCTGCAGCAGTCAATGTTGACTATCACCAGCTAGAGGGGACAGTAACCAAGCTTTTAGCGCGGGCGCAGTTGTTGGAGGGCAACGAATGACCCAATTAGCTCTAGGTTTAATTAAATTGTACCAGAACACAGTGTCGAAGCTTACCCCTCATGTTTGTCGTTTTCAACCTACATGCTCGCAGTATGCTTTTGAGGCAATTAAAAGACATGGGTTTATCCGAGGTAGCTGGTTTGCAACCAAGAGGCTGACTCGATGTAATCCCTTCTCCACAGGCGGCTATGACCCAGTACCTTAGTTATTTAGTAGAATGAAGAACGCAAAGATAATCTTCCTTATTGTAATTTCTCTTTTTACCTTACTCCTGGTTTCCTGTATTCCTGGCTCCGCTCAGCCAACAGGGGGATGGGCGGGAACTACAGTTCATGATAACACTATTTATGTTGGCTCCAGGGATGGCAGGGTAGTGGCGATAAACGCATCGAGCGAGGAGATGCAGTGGTCTTATCACATCACTGAGCCCTCTGATGGCATCGGGTGTGGCCCAGCAGTTGTTTCCGCTGCTATTACCACGCCAATAGTCGATGGGGATTTCGTCTATATTGGCACCTATAGTGGCAAGGTTCTAGCACTAAACACAACAGCGAGAAGCCAGAATCCCGATCTTCCTGAGGAACCTCAGGACAGATACCATGAATGGGAGACTCCTATTGGAACGGATGCAGGGAACAATGCTATAGTAGCCAACTTGGTAATCAGTGGTGATGTCATATACGTAAGCAGCTCTGACGGGCGAGTGTATTCTTTACGCAAAGACTTTGGCGATCAAGTAAAGAAATCTGGGATCTTAGACGAAAAACACAGCAAGCTATGGACGTCCCCAGTGATTGAAGATGATACTCTCTACGTGAGCACTTTCGATGGTCACATCTATGCTTTGTCGGCTGAAACACTTGAGTTACTGGAATGGTCCTTTAAATTAGAGGCAGGCTTTGCTTCTTCACCGTTGATTTGCGAAGACACTGACACTATGTTTTTGGGCTCGTTTGACCGCCATCTTTATGCCGTAAAAATAGGCAGCGCTGTATTAGAGTGGAGATTTCCCGAGGAACCAGCCGGCAATTGGTTCTGGGCTTCCCCTGTAGTTAATGAAGGCATTGTCTATGCTGGCTGCCTAGATGGTAAACTGTATGCTATTGAGGCAGACACCAGCAGAGAAATATGGTCGTATCCGACCGAGGATCAGAACGGTAAACCTTCTCCCATAGTTTCCTCAACTGTCCTGATGGGCAATCTACTGATAGTAGTCAATGAATCAGGCACTGTATATGTTTTTGACCTCGACGGCGAGCTTGCCAATGAGGGAGTACCGTGGTGGACTACCTCGATTGGTGCTGGTGTCAGGAGTTCTTTTTGTGCTCAAGAGGGTCTAGTTTACATTAGAGGTGAAGATAACCAGCTATATATTGTGGATATTGGCAATAGGCAAGTGAGTCAGCCAATTCCTTTGACCGCTGAAGCATGAGGGTCGCGCATAATGAGTTTCGTAGAAATTTGGCATTTAATCATAGCTAACCCGATACTTAATGTGTTGATTGTCCTGAGCCATGTTTTATATGGACAGTTTGGCTTAGCCATTATCGCCCTTACCATCATCGTTCGTTTAGCCTCCTGGCCTCTTAACAAGCGACAGCTCAAGTCCACTAAATCTATGCAGGATATGCAGCCGAAGCTTCAAGAGCTGCAGAAGAAGTATGGTAAGAATAAGCAGAAACTTCAGCAAGAAATGATGAAGCTTTATAAGGAAGCAGGGGTAAACCCTCTGGGCTGCTTATGGCCCATGCTAATTCAGTTTCCTATCTGGATTGCTCTCTACCAAGCCATTATGAGCGCCCTGGCTACTACACCTGAACATTTGCTTAATTTAGCTCATCGTCTTTACTCTTGGGAGATGGTGAGTCAAGCGATTCCGTTGAGCAGTCAATTCTTGGGGCTTGATTTGGGACAAACTGCTTTGCAAGCTGGCGCTCGCGGTCTGCTTTTAGCCATCATAGTCGGTGGCACAATGTGGGTACAACAGAAGATGACCACGGCGCCATCCGTTGACCCGAGGCAAGGGGCCACGCAGAGGATGATGACGCTGATGATGCCCCTCATGTTTGGCTTCTTTACCTTGATGTTCCCCAGTGGCTTAGCTCTTTACTGGGCAGTTTCCAATATAATTGGCATTGTAACTCAGTATTTCTTCACTGGTGGCTGGGGTTACCTTAAATTCCGTTCTCCGTTTGGTCAGTATTAGTGAAGAGGAAATGAACCAGCATCGTATAGGGACGGTGGTAAACTGTTGAAGAGAGTTTAAGCTATGGAAGAGATTGAGATAGTGGCTGCGACAGTAGAACAGGCCATAGAGCAGGCAGAGGCACAGCTGGGGCTGAGCCGCGACCAATTTGAAGTGGAGGTTGTCAGAGAAGGGACGTCGGGAATTCTAGGAGTAGGAAGCAAGGAGGCTTTAATCAGGGTGACTCCGGCAGCCCGGCCAAAAAGAGCTTGCCCTGAGCTTGCCGAAAAGGATGTGGCCCAGGTGGTCGCAGAAGTTTTAGACACGTTGCTTGGATTACTGGACATAGCAGGCAAGGTTGAAGTGCTGTCCGATGAGATACCTCTAGCTTTGGATGTCAAGGGTGACGATTTGGGTATCCTGATTGGTCGGCGAGGTCAAACCCTAGCTTCCCTGGAATATATTACCAAACTTATAGTAGCTAGACGGCTAAATGCCTGGCTGCCGTTAAGACTTGATGTTGCCGGATACAAAAAACGCCGTCGTGATTCCTTGCAAAGATTGGCCCTATATCTAGCTGAGCAAGTGAAATCAAGACGCCGTGCCATAACCATGGAGCCAATGCCTGCTGACGAACGCCGCATTGTTCATTTAACTCTGGCTGATAATCCCGATGTAACAACTCAGAGCATAGGTGAGAGTGAGAATAGGAAGGTGGTTGTTTTACTGAGACAGGGTTAGCCATGTTCCGGGAAGTAAACACCAAGATTAACTTTCTTCAACTGGAAGAAGATATCCTCCGCTTCTGGAAAGAGCAGGGAATTTTCAACAAGAGCATCGAGATAAGAGAAGGGGGGCCACATTATGCCTTTTATGAAGGCCCACCCACAACTAATGGTAGCCCGGGAGTTCATCATGTGCTGTCTCGTCTATATAAGGATGTCGTTTGTCGGTACAAGACGATGAAGGGTTATCATGTGCCACGAAAGGCAGGGTGGGATACCCATGGCTTACCCGTTGAGTTGGAGGTGGAAAGCTCTCTTGCCCTCACCAGTAAGGCTCAAATTGAGGAATATGGAGTGGCTCGATTCAATGACCATTGTCGCCAAAGCGCTTTCAACTATATTAAAGAATGGGAGGCTATGACTGAGCGCCTTGGCTGCTGGTTGGACATGGAACATCCTTATATAACCTTGGACAATAGCTATATTGAATCCTGCTGGTGGATAATGAAAGAGCTATGGGACAAGGGCTTAATTTATCAGGGCTATAAAGTAACGCCGCATTGTCCTAGATGTGGCACATCCCTCAGCTCTCACGAGGTGGCTTTAGGCTATAAGGATGCTGAAGATCCGTCAGTTTATATAAAGTTTAGGGTGGAACCATCACCAATATCTGAGACTGCCAAGCAAAAGAGACTCTATGAACTCTCACGCGGTAAAGCAACTTATTTACTCGCGTGGACGACCACGCCATGGACTCTGCCGGGCAATACTGCTTTAGCT
>JAUWQP010000097.1 GCA_030611015.1 Chloroflexota bacterium
AGGTCTTCGACCAGGTGCTTCATCTTGTACTGCTTAACCTCGGCAGGCTTCGATGACAGGTTATAGCCGCGCATGTCAGGGGCCACCGCCTGGTAGTCTTGCCCAAACTCGGCGAGCTGGTTCTTCCACTCATACCAGAACTCGGGAAAGCCATGGACAAACATTATCAGCTTACCCTTTCCCTCGGTTACATAGTGCATCCGGATATTGTTCAGCTCAGCATACTCATGTTTAAACATCACTGCCCCACTTCCTGCCTACGCACTCCGGCATATCGTGTTTTTGTGTCTCATTATATCAGGCTTCTAAAGGCTAACCAATATAGGCTATCGACGTGCATACCAGTTATGCGGTTGACTAAGCTGAGCTGGCTGTCATATCTAGCTTCTCCTTCGGCTCAGGCGGCCTGCAAAAGAGCATGGCCACAAAGCCAATAGCTGCCCCTGCCCACGCGATGAGCATAACGGTGAGATAGGTACCCTGGATGTCATAGATAAACCCAGCAAGAGGAGCAGCAATGGCTTCGAACGTGACCCCAATAGGCCCAATCACTCCCCTAATCCCCGGAAAAGCCTCGTGCCCCCAATAGTTGCCAATAATAGCGGCCTCACAGATATAGATTGCCCCAAAGCCAAAACCGGCCAGCAATGGATATAGATAGGCAATCCACATGGCCTCAGGCGAGACAAACCAGAACAGAATCCCTCCTGCCAGAATGCAAAGAGTGCCAAAAGCAAAGAGAGAATGTGGCTCGATAATGTCACCCAGGCCAGCGATAGCAAAACGCCCCACAATACTAAGACCAACAGCCAGACTATAGAGAAAAGCTGCCGTCGCCGGGTCAAAGCCCCGGTCCTGCAAATGAAAGGGAGCCTGAGTAAGGACTACATGCCAAAGGAAGTGGCCACCAATCAAGGCAACAATGAGAAACCACAGGGCAGGTGTCCTCAGAGCATCGCGTACAGTCCAGCTAACAGGCGTACGGTAAGTTCGCACTGCCCGGCTCTTACCGCCAGCTACTACCTTAATCTCATCTGATGACAGCCCATCCTGGCACTGCCCCATATCTTCCGGCCGATTACGCACCGTAAAAATGGCCATTATCGCCCCTACTACTGATGCAGCAGCAATCATAAACCAGCCAACCCGCCAATTCCCTCCCGCACTCAGAACAACCCTGCTGATAATTTGAGGCACTAAAAAACCACCAATAGCCCCACCTCCCATCACCAAACCCAGAGCCAGAGCACGGCGAGCACTAAACCAGGAGACAACCACTGTTTGGACAGGAATAACTGAAGCCAGGGCTATCCCCAGGCCAACAAAGACGGAGAGAATAAGATATATCGGGTAAATATGACCCATCAGGCCCATTAAGAAAGCAGCCACAGCAATAATGAGCCCCCCGATAAAGATAGTAACCCTGGCACCAAAATGGCTAATCATCCAGGCAACAAGAGGAGCACCAAGACCCATGAGCAATAATACGGCGGTGAATCCTACCATCACTTCCCCACGCGCCCACCCCGTCTCCTCGGTCATAAAGGGATAGAGCATCATAGGACTGTAAAAGGCGAAACCAATCGGAATGGTATAAACAATCAAGAGGAAGAATAGCAGCCACCACCCATAAAAGCCCTCTGCTTGTGTCCTAGCTCCCATAATTTAAACGGTTCTCTCTACTGCCCAAAAGGCATACAACAGGCAAGCTACCCATTATACCACCACATGATATATTTTGAGCAAACTACGAATTGAACGGTGCGCACCAGTTATGCGGTTGACTAAGCTAAGCTGAGCTGGCTGTCATGTCTGGCTTCTTTTCGGCTTAGGCGGCCTGCATAAGAGCATCGCCACAAATCCAACAGCCGTTGCCACCCACGCAAATAACATAGCGGTGAGATAGGTACCCTGGAGATCATAGAAAAAACCAGCGAGAGGAGCAGCTCCAGCTTGAAACACCAGTGCAATTGGCATAACCATCCCGCTAATCCCCGGAAAAGCCTCATGCCCCCAGTAATTGCCAGTAATGGTAGGAAGACAAATATAAGCTGCACCAAAGCCAAAACCCGCTAGTAAAGGATATAGATAGGCAATCCACATAGCCTCAGGCGAGACAAACCAGAACAGAATCCCCCCTAACAGTAGGCACAGAGCAGAAAAGGCAAAGAGAAGGCGGGGCTCGATAATATCGCCCAGACCAGCGATGGCAAAACGTCCCACAATACTCAAGCCAATTGCTAGGCTGTAGAGAAAGGCTACCATAGTCGGGTCAAATCCGCGGTCCTGCAAGTGAAATGGAGCCTGTGTAACAATTATTTGCCAAAGGAAGAAGCTTCCCGCTACAGCAACAACCAGAAGCCACAGGGCAGGCGTCCTCAGAGCATCGTGTACAGTCCAGCTAACAGGCGTACGGTAAGTCCGCACTGCCCGGCTCTTACCACCAGCTACTACCTTAGCCTCATCCGATGACAGCCCATCCTGGCACTGCCCCATATCTTCCGGCCGATTACGCACCGTAAAAATGGCTATTATCGCCCCTACTACTGATGCAGCAGCAATCATAAACCAGCCAACCCGCCAATTCCCTCCCGCACTCAGAACAACCCTGCTGATAATTTGAGGCACTAAAAAACCACCGATAGCCCCACCTCCCAGCACCAGACCCAAGGCTAGCGCACGACGGACGTTAAACCAGAAAACTATTACCGTCTGGACAGGAATGACCGAGGCAAAGGCCACTCCCAAGCCAACAAAAAGGGAGAGAATAACATAAATCGGATAGATATCTCCTATTATGCCCATTAAGAAAGCAGCCACAGCAATAATAAGCCCCCCAGCAAACAGGATAAGTCTGGCTCCAAAACGACCAATCATCCAGGCAACGAGCGGGGCACTAAGGCCCATGAGCAACAGCATGCACGCAAATCCCACCATTATTTCCCCGCGTGACCACGCCAACTCACTGGTCATAAAAGGATAAAGCACCGCCGGACTATAGAAAGCAAAGCCAACCGGAATGGTATAAACAATCAAGAGGAAGAATAACAGCCACCACCCATAGAAACCCTGTGCTTGTGTCCTAGCTCCCATAATTTAAACGGTTCTCTCTACTGACCAAAAGGCATACAGCAGGCAAGCTACCTATTATACCACCCTATGCTATATTTTGAGTAACCTAAGGTTGGGTTACCTGCTTAAATGATTTGACACGACCTATCCAATATGACATCGGGTTTAGGACAAAAGCCACGAAAGGTGATACAATAGCTAGATGATTTAACACTGGAGGTTAACTTAATGGCTGAAGAAATCCTGCCTGACCTTTATAGAATTGAAATCCCTCTACCCAGAAATCCTTTGAAATCTTTGAATTCCTACGTGATAAGGGGTAAGGGACGATTTTTGATTATTGATACAGGATTCAACCGCGAGGAGTGTTTGCGTCCGATGCTGTCTAACTTGGAGGAACTGGATGTAGACTTAAACAAGACAGACTTTTTCATTACTCACATGCACGCAGACCATGCCGGCCTGGTGGGAAAACTGGCTACCAAGACATCAAAGGTCTACTTCAACGAGGTGGAAGCTCCTTACGTTAATTTTCTTGATTCTAAAGAACTTGAAGGGCATTTTCAAGAGCTACTGGCATTTTACACTGCTAATGGCTTCCCCGGGGAGGAAGTCAAAAAAGCTCTCACCAGCCATCCAGGCTATCGATATAGCGCAAAAGAGCATGTGGATTTTTGTATTTTGAAAGAAGGCGACTCAATAGAGATTGGAGATTACTCATTCAGGTGCATTGAAACCCCGGGACACACTCCAGGTCATATGTGCCTTTACGAGGCTAACAAGAAAATCCTTGTGTCTGGAGACCACATTCTCTTTGACATCACTCCCAACATTACCTTCTGGTTCGAGTTGCAAAATTCGCTCAAAGAATATCTGACAAACCTGGAAAAGGTCTACCCTCTCGATGTGAATCTTGTACTGCCAGGCCATCGGAGCCTGTGGAACGACCACAGAAAAAGGATAAGAGAATTGCAGGAACATCACAAAAACAGGCTAACTGAAGTCCTCTCTACTTTTGAAGCCGGAGACAAGACTGCGTGGGAGGTAGCTCCTGATATAAGCTGGGATATAGACTGCAGCTCATGGGAGCAATTCCCACCGCCGCAGAAGTGGTTCGCCGTTGGAGAAACCATCGCTCACCTGGACTATCTCGAAGCAGAGGGGAAGATACGCAGAAAGATGAACAATGGCAAGATACTATATTCACTGGCCATCTAGTAACTTTTCAGTGCATTAGACACACTTCGTGCTCAGCCTCTGAGAGGCTGAGCACGAACCAATTACTCCTTCAGCCGTGGTTAACCGTGGTTCTCAGAAATGCTAGCGCAGGATATTCCTTGCAATAACAACCTTCATTATTTCTGCGGTGCCCTCATATATCTGCGTTATCTTAGCATCGCGGAAGTAGCGCTGAACGGGGCTATCCATCATATAGCCGTAGCCGCCAAGCATCTGTATTCCCTCTGTTGCTGCCTTCATAGCCACTTCACTGGCGAAGTCCTTTGCCATAGCTGCCTCTGTAGTAAAGCGAAGCCCTTTATCCTTCATGTCGGCGGCTCGCAAGGCTAATAATCGCGCAGCATCAATTCTCTCTGCTATGTCAACAAGCCTCCACTGAAGACCCTGGAAATTAATAATTGGCTGGCCATACTGCACGCGTTCCTTCATATGGCTTATCGCTGCTTCCAGGGAGGCTCGGGCAATGCCTACTGCCTGAGCTGCAATACCTATCCTGCAAACATCCAGCGTTCCTAGAGCTATACCGAAACCTCTTCCTTCCTCACCAAGGAGATTTTCAGCGGGTACGCGACAGTCCTTAAGAATTATCTCGGCATTGTGCGCCGCCCGTATGCCTAGCTTGTGATAGACTGTACCAATGGACAACCCTGGTGTACCTTTCTCGGCAATAAAGACACTCATACCTTTGTAGCCTAGAGACTTATCTTTGGTAGCGAAGATTACAAAAGTGTCGGCGTAATTTGCATTGGAGATAAATGTTTTAGTACCGTTGAGAACATAAGAGTTGCCATCTTTTACTGCGGTTGTTTCGCCTGCGGCTGCATCGCTACCGGCATTAGCCTCAGTCAGGGCAAATGAACCTATCTTCTCGCCTCGCGCAAGAGGAGGTAGATAGCGCTTCTTTTGCTCCTCATTGCCATACGCGTTTATGGCATGGCACGTTAGTCCAGCACCCCCACTTGTATCCATGATGGTACTGACAGCAGCAGACACACAAGCAACTTCCTCCATAGCTATGCACCAATGGATACAATTATTGCCGCTTCCACCATATTTCTCATCTACAGTTATCCCCATTATTCCAAGTTCTCCCAGCCTCTTAATGATTTCGAGGGGATATTCCTCATTTACGTCTATGCGCTCGGCTATTGGCTCGATTTCTTTTCTGGCAAAATCTCGAACCATGTCTCTGAACTTTTGCTGGTCTTCTGTTAATTGAAAATCCATCGTAAATACCTCCTTTTATGTTGTCATATAGTTACAAAGGCTTAAATTAGCGTCCGAACTTTATCGTCTATTAGCAATCCCTGCTGCGGCGAAGATTTGAGCATGACCTTCCACAGTCCCTCTCGTTGCTGGGTGTAATAGTAACATCTTCGATCAGCTCGCCAAACTTGTAAACATTGGGTCTCAATTTCCGCAGACTTTCCTTGAATTCCCCTGGTGTTTTCAGTGCCATTTCTTCCTCTTTTGGTGGTCACACCCTAAGCTAATGAATCCGGGTTGACTCACCTAAGTTAATCTTGCGTCTGCCAGAATTCGCACCGGTAACATCCGGGGGGTATTATAACAGGCAGTGGCAAGCCAGACAATATGGAGGAACTTAACCTGAATCCGTGAGTGCAGATTTCCTTCCTGCCATTGCGAGCCTCTTTCTGTCATTCTGGTGAGCCAAAGCCCTGAGTGCAGCGAAGGGGCAGCGAAGAATCTCTGGCTCAGGGTGAACTCTGCAAAGTAATCTCGGCCAACCTCTACCGTCTTTACGAGCGAAGTTGGGTAGGCTGGAGCATCCGCTCCAGTCCAAAGCAATACTCGATATACCTCTCCGTCTTTGCGAGGAGCACCAGCGACGAAGCAATCTCGGCGGATGGGAGGTGAGGGGAAAAAGCCCTCGCCACAACCCCACCGAGATTGCCACGGCACTTCGTGCCTCGCAACGACATTGGTTGGTAGTCCGCCGAGATTGCCACGGCACCTCGTGCCTTGCAACGACATTGGTTGGTAGTCCGCCGAGATT
>JAUWQP010000054.1 GCA_030611015.1 Chloroflexota bacterium
CAACTGTTTTCTCTTTACTTTCGACCAGAGCAGTCTTTCTGCGTTGGTCATGTCTTTTCTAAGTTGTCTGGAGTATCCTTTTAGGTTTTTATTATAGAACAGCATAATCCCCCTTGCCCCCTTTACAAAAGGGGGGATAGATGTTGGTAGTCATGAGCTTTCAGTTTTCTATTGAAGAACCGCGACAGGCCAGTGGTTTCGATATCAAGGTATGCATCCACTGAGTGGTTCATCAATCAGCTGCTGCACTTTCGATGGATTTCACAGAATCCTCGACGCCTTCCGTGCGATCCGTGGTCAACACCCTGGCGGCGTTGCCGGGGGTGCTGTTCGATGCAGTCCGATATCCTTAAGCGCTTGCTTCAACGTAGGCACGGCAACTTCTGCGAAATAGTACTGAAACGGGTTGCTTGACCAGTTATTTCGGTTACCAACCGAAGGATGATAGAAATCGCACGCAACGAAATCGAGGTCATCCTTTGTGAAGCGGCCTAAGGTATCTGGGAATTGTTTTGACCTTTGCCAGTACCCGGTCCAGCCTCGGTTTTTCAGACACCTGCCAAACCACCCCTTGGCCTCGAATACCACCAAGTGGGGCTCCAGTATCCTGAGCGTCTCTAAGTAGTGCTCAAAGCATTTGAATGCCACGGGCTTTTGCGACCCCTCTCGATCCGTCGCCCGGCCGTTCTTATCGAGGAACGGTGCTGAGCACAGCTGGAAGTTGATCCAGGCACACATGTTGAAGATGTGGTCGTTCGCCACACCGACCATGCCTATGAACTCGTCGTTCCAGTTGCCCCACTTGTTCGTTGCGAGACTCGCGGGACCGAGCAAAATGTGCTTGAGAACGAGCGTTGTGCCGGTCGCATGGGCTGTGCGGGTGCGCGGCTTGACCCGATCTTTGAGCCCGCTATTCAGGACAACGTCCTTCCACCTTGCCCCCATGTTTACCGGCCCCATTGGGCCATAGGTTATACCACTTACGATGAGACGTAGTGGCTTGCAGTCTTCGCCGTCTTTATGTAAATCGTATTTTGTTCCAACATGCTGGAGCTGCCCCTCGTCGAAATTAAGCTTTGCACTGACACAGTCTCTCTTACAAGACTCATAGTGTTGACAGTTATAGTTGATGCCATCGGGCACATGCTTCTCGTAGTACTCCTCCAGATCCTCGATCCTTTTGGCGGTCTTGGCCGCATTTGGTGTCCACATTGCACCTATCTCCCTTCTATATAATTTCGCTTGCTTCCTTGTAATGTATAGCCATTTCTTTTTGCCACCCGATACGCTTATTATCCTATCTGGCTTTGACAACTGTACTGTCACAAATCTTTATTTTTCATGATACACCTCCAGCATGGCTTTTGCCGTTTCAGTGATGTCCTGACGGAGGCTCTCCGGCTCCAGGACCTCTACCTTCTCGCCCCAACCCATAATCCAGGAATAGAGTTCAACGGTATCGGTAACGGTGAAAGTCACAATCACAGAGCCGTCGCGCTGCGGTTCCAATCTCTGTGAGGAGTGCCATACCGTTTCTTTCATAATCCTTACCAGCTCCGGTCTGAACCTCAGCCTGATGGTTTCGGCCTCACCTCCGGCCACAATGCCCCATGACGAAGCCAGGTAGGTGTTGGCGTCGAAATCAGCGGGAATGCTGTAGGTCTCGGATGTCATCTCTATGGCCATTATGCGCTCGATCTTGAAGGTGCGCATCTCATTGGTTCGGTGACAGTACCCAATCACATAGCTGGAGTGGCCAGCCGCCGCGGGCTCGATGAAATAGGGGTCGATACTCCGTTCCGTCGCCTCTTCATCAACCAGCGCGTGGTACCATATCCTGACGGTACGCTGGTTCACCCAAGCTTCAGCCAGTATTGCCATGGTGCGAATAAATTGCCTGTCCAGCGCCTGTTTTTGCAGCCAGTCCATGGTCTTCTGAATCTGGTCTCTCAGCGGAAGTTCAACAGCCGAGTTCAGCTTGAGAAAGGTTGAGGCGATATTAGAATCATACCTTCGCGAGTAGTTGAGCAATAGCCTGGCAGCAAGGAAAATGGTCATGGCCTCCGGAACACTGAAGCGGATCGGGGGTAAATGATGCCCCTCGACGAGGAAGCGCTTTGGGCCCTCCTCACCAATAGGGACGCCAAGCTCATTTTGGAGGGCATTGAGGTCGCGGTATATAGTCCTCCTGTCGACCTTAAAACGGTTAGCGATTCCCCGCACATTTAAGGCACGGGGAAGCGGATTCTGGGAAAGGATTATCCATAGACTGATAAGCCGCGTTGTGCGGTCCATCGCGTCTTCTCTCCTGCGTTTTTTCATATACGACCTACCTTAAAGTGAAAGCATTATAGCACAGATGTCAAATAATCGGACTGCTCAATCTTGAAAAACTCGCAAAGTGCCGAATTTTGTGACAGAACGTGGTCACACCCATATGTTAGAATTTTTATCCTTTGATAAAAAGTAAAAAATTGCAGGAGGTAAAGAGAAGCAATGGGCAACAACGGGAAGTTTGAGGAACTGGTGGAAGAGGGCGAAATTGAGATACCGGAGCCGTTCATTTCGAGGCGCCATGAGCGCCAGCAAAAACGCCGGGCTACCGTTGGCCGTTTCCTCGATGAAGAAGAAACCGTAACTGTCTCGGTTATCGAACCCAGGTACTACGGTGAGCTTCTGGCCTGGGCCGTCCAGCGCCACATCGAGGTGGAAGAGTGGAAAGTTCTCAAAGCTCTCGGATACCAATACCCGGAACCACTGTATATAGATGTAAATACGGGCAGCGGTGAGTGCCAGAATGTCCTTCGCGACGGCACGTTATTTGTGGAGAAGCAAGGCCAACGATTCGCGGTAACCGTAGATGCCAACCTGAGAGCCTACAACTCGGTAATAGTGACCGGCACAGCCAACAGCCGAGAGAAAGTTTACGAATTCGCCAGCAGCATCCAGAGCGTTGTCAGGGAACAGAACTTCTATCGTGGTAAAAATCTTGAGCTCACCGGCCGTATTCGCTTTTTGGATGTCCCGGCCAAGACGTGGGACGGCATAATCCTGGATCCAGAGGCAAAGGATGAAATCCAGGCCAACACCATCGGTTTCCTGGCAAACAGGGAACGACTCGCCGGCTACGGGATCCCGGCAAAAAGAGGAGTGCTGCTAGTAGGTAAACCCGGAACGGGCAAGACTCTGGTATGCAAGGCGCTCATGGCGGGGAGCCCGGGGATAACATGCATAATGGCCCATAACTACGCCTTGGCTGAAGAAGAATACATCACACAGCTTTACGCACTGGCACAGGACCTCTCTCCATGCATCGTCTTCATCGAAGACATCGACCTCATTGCGCAGGATAGGATTGAGTGGGGGTACACCAGAGGGCCGTCTCTCCTCTCCCTGCTTTCAGTGCTAGACGGCGTCGAGGAACATAATGAGATAGTCACCGTTGCCACGACGAACCACCTGGAGACGCTGGACAAGGCTATCGGGCAGCGTCCTTCACGGTTTGACCGGATCATCGAGATTCCCTGTCCTTCATTGGAGCAACGGAAGGAGTTCATCTCGTCCCTCTGCTACAAGATACCGCTGGATGATGATATCCAGGCCTGTATGGCTCGTAAAACAGACGGCCTTACACCCGCCCAGATACAGGAGGTGATCTTTAGCCTGGCCATAAGATACGGTCAAACCGACCAAAGTGATGAATCAGGCTGCCTGAAAGTGAGCGCGGAGCAGGTAAATGGAGCCATCTCGCGGATAAACGGCAGAAGCAAGCACCAGATGGGCTTTCCGATTCGGGACAACCATAAGAGTGAATACCATGGAGCGAGGATGGAAACCCGGTAAGGAATTTGGCGCAGATGTTTAGAAGACTGGTAAAGGGAATGCTACTACTGCCATTTTCAATTGCTCTGGCGGTGCTGGTCATTATCGGACTGCTGGACTTTGACCTGCTGATGACAATAATCCCGAAGCTGATAGCGGTAGCCGTCATCGTCGGAGTCTTTGCCATGATCGTGAAGGCGATGTTTTTCCCCAGATAAGTGAACGGAAGGAGGTGAGAAGGATGAAGCGTCCGGTAAAGTGCCCGAAGTGTAAGGGTACCGGTCGGGTCCCCAGGAAGGATCTGCCGCCGATGTTCAGGGGGCCTATGGCCTTTGGAGTGCGGCAGGATGACGAATGCCCCGTTTGCGACGGGACAGGCTATGTTGAAGGCTAGGCGGCGCCTGGCTCACAACTGAGGCCAGAAATATTGGATTCTGGGTGTTACTAATGTGGAACGGGTGTGGGTGGGTGGCACCGTTTTGCGTGTGCCTGCTTGCTCGGCGTAGTGCTAGGGCAGGCTGACGGTGTCATCCCACCCTCCTGACCATGAAAAGGCATCATCGACTTGCTTAAAGCAAGCGTACGGAGGTGTGCAGGATGATTATGACGTGCATCATACTTTACTTTGTGCTGCTGGGTGTCCTGTTGATAGCCGCCTTCCTGAGGCGAATTGGGTGGAGGTGGTTGTTAATAGCAGCGATACCGCTTTTCGTAGCAATAGGTATTGTGTGCCTGAGTTTCCTCCTTCTCTCGCTGATGGCGGCAGGTGATAGGAGGACAAGGGTTGAACCAAGGCAAATCAAGCTGACAGGCCTTCCGTGGAGGTCCTATCTTGCGAATCCGAAGCTAGGCGACTTCTCGGTGGATCCCAAGCTGCATGATTTCACCAGCAGGTTGAAGAGGCTATGGTGAGATACAAACATGGTGTCTCTGCGTGTTTCCCCCATGTTGAGCCCTAAGCCCGCGTGATAGTGGCACATCGGCAGAGAGTTGGGCGCCGTGGGCAGCATAGCCGTGTGGCTACCTGATACTGGCCACGATCGATGAATACCGTCGTCAACTCGGTTCCTTGTTGTGCACCTTCTCTTTGACGGGCACATGATGCCTGGGGTGCGTTTCATCGCAGCACAATGAACCGCCTCTTTCGCCAGCAGAGGTGAGGCAGAGGTACAGCCACCATCAAACATCACAACCTGAAGTGTCCCGTGTAGCTAAGATACAGCGCTTGGACTCCCAAGCATTGGCGAGCGAGATTATTGGTTATATACTCTATACCTATACGCATTTCGAGTTCTTATCAAATGTTGTGGAAATTCCTTCCAGCATCTTTTTTATTAGCTCCTCGCACCTACCAGCTCAGGCATCCGTTGTCGCTGGAGAATCCCGTCTTTGAACGTATAGCCCTCAAGGACCAGGGTCATCAGATTGGCCCCAGTCCCACAGTCAATTCCCGCAGCGGGTGGTAGCCATTCCGATAGCCGCGAAATTCATTACCACGCTGATAGCGGCCTCTCTCCAGGAAGGCGTTAACTTCCTCCTCTAATGCTGCGGCTAGCATCTTCCTGGCTCCTTCCCGGACATATGCCTCCAAAGCATCTTGTACCTCGTCCCTCTGCTCTTTCTCTGGTGTGATGTTGCCAAGGCGTGTCCCTCCTTTTTTCCCTTTAAGTGGATATTTTCTCTTACTGGAAGGATACGCCTTTTTCTATCCCCGCGTCATCAATTTCCACAACTTTTTATATTAGCTCCTGCCTCTCCTCTTTACCTGAACAACCTCAACAAGATGTTGATCAGAATGGTAAGCACAAAGCTGATAATGATGCAAGTTACCACAGGGATAAGTAACCTGAAGCTGCCTCTCTGGATCATCAGGTCACCAGGAAGCTTCCCCAGAAAAGGGATACGTTCCCAGAAGATGAAGAGTAATCCAAACAGGATAAGAAAAACCCCGGCAAGGATTAGAAACTTCCCCACTCCACCAAAGGCAGACATCATATGTCCTAACGTATATCGAAATCCGAGTTTGTGCTATTTGTACGGCTTCATCACGTCTTCACAGCAACCACCGCCCTGCTCTCGAAGCCAAAACAAACATCATACAACTCTACTTTGCCCCCATTTTCAGCCCTTCTATTATTCTGGCGAATTCCTGTCTACATCTTTCCTCGTGCTGAGAAAGGAACTCTCGCCACTGGGGATTGCGTTTCACCGCCTCATCTACACTCAATTGCACCATCGCCGTATTCTGACCCTGTTTGACCTGCTCCATCCTTAATCGGGGATCCTTTTCTACCTGTGCTCTTAGCTCATTATAGGCACGTTGCACTTCCTCGCCATATCTTCTTTGTAACTGTTCAATCGAATTCAAACCCGCCTCAAGCACTGGCGTATTCTGGTGCTCCTTTAGAGTCTCTACAGCTAAAATGCCCTCTTTTCGTTTCTGAATCTCCGCCGACCCACTACCAAAACTGAGGGAATCAATCAGCTTCAACTGAACCTCTTTCAATAGCTGTCCTTTCCCGTGGTCTCTATATTCTTTCAGTGCGGTCCACAAGCCCTCAGAGGTAAGCGCCTCTGTATGGAATTCTGAAAGCAATGAATCCAACCTCTCGGAATCTTTCATCCGTTCCTTTTCTTCACTGGTCAAGTCGCCTGCTTTCGCCAGCCTCTCTCTCACTATTGGGGGCAGTTTTTCTTCCCAGTCTGTCATCTTTTTACCTCCCATTGCCATTCTGGTATGACTCCATCTACGTTGAAAGGGATACATTCACCACCCAGTACACGGCTCAACTCACTAGCTATCAGTTTCGGCCTGGGTTTCTTTTTCGGTTTCAGTCTCTGCTTTGGCCTCAGATTCGGTTTCGCGTTCGGTTTGAATCTCCGTCTCACGCGCCCTAATCCAGCGCTTAATCTCATCTAAGGCAGGCGGGGCAATGTAGAAAACCTGCATATCAGAAGGAAACTGAACCTGATGCCCTTCTCTCATCAATAGTACCCCAGTCTCGCCACCCTTTAATGTTTCATCAATCTTCTTGGCGATATGCTCGTTTCTTCTCTTCTGCACGTCTATGAAGGATTCGTACACCTTATTAAACACCATTTGGTTCTGCAGACCAACTGCTAAACACTTAGTCCAATCCATAAGCTCCGTTAGCAACTCGCTGTCCTCGATTGGCTGAAGCTCAGCCCCTTTGTCCAGTCCACTCTTAACAACTTGATAGCTTTCGGCACTGAGCTCCTCAACGGCTTTGGCCGCCTCCTCGCCGTCTTCGGATACCAACTCATGATATACCCTCTTAACTTCACCGAGCTTCATTTCTAGGTTCCTTATGTGAGCCTGGACTTGATCCCAGTACCGGCTAACTATCTCCTGCAAATCGGCTTGAGGTTCTCTAGGAGTCAGAATAAGAGGCACGAAAAACAGTTTTCTTTCCGCCTTAAACCCCTCAGCCGCAGGTTTCCCTATTTCACCCAGTTGCTCTGACATGATTCTGCTCTTGACCTCCTCCTTCTCAAGCTTACAATCCCCTCAGGAACTCAGGACGAAGCAAAGAGGGATCACCACTCGCCATAACATGCCCCAGCTCTCCTACCATCTTTTCCTTGTCTCGGGGCAATTTGCCGCGAACTGAAAGATAATTCGAGGCGTGCATTGAACTAAAGAAACAATCGCTAAAGCTGGTATTCTCTATGATCTTCTTTAGTTCTTCAAGAGATTGAAACGGAGAAATGGGATTGAAATTGCCCTGTTTCCATTGCTCATAAAGCGGAGTGCCTGGGATCAAAGTTAAAGTCAGGGCGCCAACATAATCCGGGTCAATCGCAGTGAGAACTGTCGCTGTCTCAAGTGCGTGTTTTTCACTGCCATCAACTCCACCGAGCCCCAGAATCACCGTTACAGAAAGCGTAATGCCAGCTTCCCTCGCTTTCCCTCCCGCTTCAACAATCTGGTAGCGATTTACCCCTTTGCCAACCTTCTGGAGCACTTCATCATCACCGCTTTCCATTCCCATATAAAAGATGCCCAATTTAAGCCTTCTCAGCTCATCGAGCTCGTTTGGGCTCTTGCGCAGAATATCCTGAGGCGTAGCGTAGGTTCCAACCCTTTCGACGTATGGCAATTTTTCGTTCAAATAGTGGAGAACTTCTCCCAATTTCGCGAAGGGATAAACCAGGGCATCGCCATCCTGAAGAAACACCCTCTTGCCATCCCAACCGTGCGCTACAGCATACACCACTGGGGAAATAGCAGCAAGGCAAATCCCAGATTGGCGATAAAGGGCTACCGCATCTATTTCTCTCTTGATATCGTCCACCCCTCTTGTGTTAAGTTTCGAACCATAGTACCCACAGAAGGTGCAGGTATTATTAGAGCAACCGCTGGTTAGAGGTAGAAAGTAGCTCTTCCATTCACTTGGGGGACGAATAATATCAGGTCTATTGAATTGCACACTCATGATAATCCTCCAGAAGCGTAGACCAGGATTTGGATTTACTCCACGGCTCCCATTCTACACTGCCATTTTACACCGATGGCATGCTTAACCTCAAGGAGCGGCTAAAAGTCGGCTTGCGCTAAGCAATCCATCATCTTATTAGTTCCACGATTTTTTCATGTAGTCTGGCAACTTTGTAGACTCCAATGTTACTGCGTGAAGGCACATATAGTACTATCCCTTGCACCAGCCCCGACCTGAGGGGTAACAACACCGTAAGCCTGTATGGAGTTAGGAAGGAGGATGTTATTAAGGATGTCTATCCAGAGGGGAAGGTGCTTGTCATGAGGAGAAGATAATCTCGTATAGAGTTCGCTACATCCAAATTTCCAGCGTTTTTCAGTCGGCGATTGACAGGAGTTGCCAATAGATGTTCAATATACCAGGTCAGAGATGCCTGAAGTAGTCGATGGGTGGGTAATTGCTTCATTCCTTCACGGATTTAGGTCAATGAAAACTACCCGGTTAAGCTATGCGACCTTCCCTCCAAGTATGTCAGCCCAAATACGATTACCATAGGCAATAATATCTTCGGGATTGATTAACAGAGCCATATCGAAATTTATTATCGCCTTCTCATAATCGCCTACACTGGCAAAAGCCTCACCGCAATATCTGTGGGTTTCGGAATCAACAGGATTCAATTCAATCGCTTTGTTGTAATCAAAAATTGCTTTATCAAATTCATCTCTATTGTAATGCGCTAAACCGCGGTTAGAGTAGAATAAGGCTACATCAGGAGCCAACCTTATCGCTTCATTATAATCGTCTATGGCTTCGTTAAATCGGTATAGTTTATAAAAAGACAAGCCGCGGTTGCAATAAGCTCCGGCAAAGGTATTATCAATCTGAATCGCCATTCCGCAGTCAGCAATAGCCTTTTCATATTCATATTGACGCCCGTGTGCTATACCCCGGAGGTCATAAGCTAACGCATTTTCTGGATCTAATTCGATGGCTTTGGCAAGCGCATTAACGGCCAAATCATAGCTACCCTCATGCAGGAAATAGCGACCAAGTTTCACAAAAATATCTGCCTGTCTCATCAGTGCACCTTATTTAAACCTCCAACTATATTATAGATGATGGTTGAGATAACCACTTTGGTACAATTTGCTGAGTGGAAAATGTGAACTATTGAGTCTTCTAATGTTATGTTATAATACCCTTAGTAAAAAACAAGGAAGGCAGGGTATATTAATGAGTCAAACTAGAGATGAAATCATTCAATGTCGTCTGAGTAAAATGACAGAATGGGCTAAAAAACGGCGATGCTTCCTAGCAGGCCCTCCTAATGGATGGGGAGAGGATTGGTATATTAGAATCGGTGGTAATGGTTATACAGCGGTATCCCTCGACTGTGAACGTCCTCTCCTAGGCTTTGCTTCAAGACCCACCACTGATATAGAAACGGTAATTAGCCATTTTAAGAAAGGCACTGTAAAGGAATTAGGGAGACCCACACCCGAAAAGCGTGCGCAGGCTTGGCTGATTAAGCAAGCCATCAATGATAAACTGAATCTCAAGACCTACCTAGGTCTGGACGGAAGCATCTATGAGGAGTTACTTTTCGCACTGGATGAGGTGTCTTTTGGTGACAAGGATCACAAACCAATTGGGCGGCTTGATATCTTGGCAGTCGGTATATGCGATGCCGGCGCATTTCCTGTGTTCATTGAACTTAAATCAAGACGGCTCTTAGGACGATTGCTGTGTCAATTACAGGAGTACCAATGCCACATGAAACGGTATGAACACGAGTTTGCAATGCTAATTAATGCCTGTACAAACGTAGAGGTCAATTTATCTAAATATGGCCGAATCATCGTATGGCCCAAATCTCAAAGCGGCAACGTATCTGATAGGGTTGAAGTCGAGTGCGGCCAACATAAGGTGACTATTATTGAAAGTGACACTGATAATTGGACAGATATTAAAGATTTTTCGTTCCACCCCTACAATCAAGTGTATCCGCCTACTCCTTATATTTGAGAATCCTAAGTAATGAAACTAATCATCCACCGTGGTACTAAAGAAATCGGCGGTAGCTGTGTAGAACTCCGCTCAGAAAAGACACGGATTATTATTGACCTGGGCATGCCTCTGGTTAATGCGCAAAACGAACCCTTTGATAGCAAGCTACTTGAAGGTAAGAGCATTCCAGAATTAATCGATAGTCGTGTATTACCGAAAGTCAGCGGATTATATGCTGGCGAAGAAAAGGGTGTTGATGCTGTTCTTATTTCTCATCCTCACCAGGACCACTACGGTCTTCTGCGATATATTAACCCCGAAATACCAGTGTATATGAGCAGAGGCGCCCGAGCGCTAATCGAGGCATCTGACATCTTCATCCCAACAAAGGCAAACTTGCGGAATGTGATTACTTTTAAAATGTGGGAACTTTTTATAATTAATGACCTGGTTATTACCCCATGGTTGGTTGACCACTCAGGTTTTGACGCAGCAGCCTTTCTTATTGAGGGCGAGGGCAAGAGGATACTCTACTCCGGTGACTTTCGCGGTCATGGCCGAAAACGAATTCTCTTTGAGAATATGATTTCTCATCCAATAAAGGGTATAGATTACCTCCTGCTTGAGGGCTCGATGCTGGGTAGAGGAGAGAATCAATACCAGGATGAGAGAGCGGTGGAGGACAAAATGGTTAGCATGTTCGGGGATAAGCAGAATATAGCCTTTGTGTTCTGCTCTTCTCAGAATATCGACAGGATTGTCTCAGTTTACCGAGCGGTAAAACGCACTCGCCAAACGCTTGTAATAGACCTTTATACTGCCTACATCTTGGATAGGCTAAAAGATATATCAGATAAATTGCCTCAATACTGGTGGCCTGATATCCGCGTATTCTACTTCTGGGGTCACCGAAAGATACTGAAGGACAACGGATTGGGTAGCTTTGTGGGAAAGTGCGTATCCTCCAGGATTTATAAGGAAGAAATCAGTAGATGCAAAAGGAACGTGGTTATGATAAGTAAATACAATCCTGCTTTTATGAAGCTCATCGGTTATCTGGGGGATCTTACCGGAGCATTAGGCATCTATTCAATGTGGGAGGGTTATCTTGAGCAGAGTGATTTTCGTAAGCCTTTGCAGCGCCAAGGGATTGAATTCGAAACAATTCACACCAGTGGTCACGCACCAGAACGGGACTTGGAACGGTTGGTAAAAGCCTTTAATCCCAAATGCGTCGTGCCGATTCACACATTCCAGCCACAGACATATCCATCGCTTTTTCCCAATGTTCACATACTTAACGATGGTGAAGAATTCGTCCTATAGGTGGAAATACCATGCGAAAATATCGTCCTTTGGGTAACTATTTGGTAAAGCAACACGAAGTCACCGTATCCCTCACCTTTCAACAGATTGAGCAGATTCTTGGATTTGCTCTGCCGCCTTCGGCTTATACTCATCGGGCTTGGTGGGCAAACAGCCTATCGCATCCCCAGGCTGGTTCATGGCTAAATGTGGGCTGGAAAGTCAGTAAAGTCAACATAGAAAAGAAGACAGTCCTCTTAATACGTCCATTGATTCTTTCTATCTACAAAGTAATTGACAATGGGGAGACATTATCTCTGATAGCAACAATGGATACCGAAAACCTGGCGCTGATACTTTCTGGTCCGAATGCCTCAGCAACTACTGCATATTCATGGAAGCAAATAATTCAAATATTGATAGATGTAAATCCCCACATGTTTGGAAATCTCACACGTCAACCTGACCATAGCATTTTCCCGGAAATGCTTGCCAAACTAGGCTATACCGTAGTCAACTGGGAAACGAACGAATCCTGGAAAGCGTAGTGATTGAAAGATGTTGTGCTCACTGATGGTTTAATAAGGCGTGAAAGTAACCAAAAGTAAAGTTGGGAGATATTCCCTTGAAGGTTCTACTTATTGACGTCCCTGCTCTTAGCTAAAAGAAACCTGACATTCCCAGTTTCATCATTACCCTTTGCTACATCTTCAGATATCACAATCTGAATATTTGTTAATAAAACCGATGAATGTTCACCAGAACTTTTGACGCCTATCGTGAAGCCTTGATGCCAGAAGCCTTCGTGCCCTCAATAATAGAGATAGTCTTCCTCGACAGGTGCGGCGACGATCATGCGCAGCAGCAAGTATAATCTCAATGGCGTGGGACACTCTATTCTAGAGTCTATTCTAA
Source organism: Chloroflexota bacterium (assembly GCA_030611015.1). GTDB lineage: Bacteria > Chloroflexota > Dehalococcoidia > GIF9 > AB-539-J10 > RBG-13-51-36. Next base: position 12,513 of record JAUWQP010000054.1, read on the forward strand.
TTGAATAATGAGCCTGAAGGAAAGGGTTTCAGGCAACCCGGTCGGCAAATCTTGAGATTTGCCCAAAGAGATTGGAACGAGCATTCACCATCCTTTCTGCAAATTGATTATCGCTCATTTGATTAGCGATTGTCTCCAGTTTTTCGAGGGTTACACCGGGGCCGCAGGTAACTCTCAGCCTGAGGCAATGATTTCAGCTTCTCGTAGGAAGTTCTCACCTTCTGATAGGGATAAGCCTTCTTGATCTTACCTCTGGGGTCAATAATGGATACAGGGAAGAAACAAGGGCGGTGGAAATTGATATAGGGATTGAAGAAATCTCTATTGAACTCGTTAATCGGTTCAGCGCACCCCTGGGGGATATAAGCATATCCTGTTTGCGCACCACAGAGCCATTCTTGGTCTCCACCAGGCCGTTATCGTTGGTGTGTCTGGCTCTGGATTTAGTGAAGCGAATCAGCATCTTATTCAGCAACCGGGCAACTGTGTGATTCACAAATTCAGAGCCATTATCACAAGTGAAACTCCCGGATAACGAAGGGAAACTCTACTAACATGCTTTCCAGGACTGGTGCCAGATAAGCTTCCGATATCCTTCCCACAGAGGCTATTATCTCCCACTGTGTGACCTCATCCACGGCATTGATATGGTATACCCCCTTTTGATCATTGAAATCCCCTTGGTGGACTGTGTCTATGCGAATGTAGCCGGGCTGCCCTTCCGGGTCTGGTCTGGCTCGCTCTCCAATCCGGGAAACCACAGGCTTTGTTTTGGTGTATCGTCTGGCTATATTCCTGTAGGCATTACTCCTTCGCAGATTGTATAAATGGGCCACAGATATCCGGGAGATATTCCCAAACTCAGCGCGTCCATAAACTGCATGTTCCCGTTCCATGATCTTCTTCGTGGCTGGCCCACTTAACCACCCGTGTAATTCATCTGTTCCGGCCAGTAGCCCAACTTCTGGTGGGATATCCTTCCGGGGAAAACGGTGTCTTCTATATTCTGTTCTTTTCAATCGCCCTGTCCGTTTGTACTCCGCTATCAGTCTGGACACCTGTGCCCTGGAATA